>JBFHXD010000016.1:0-28127 GCA_041599135.1 Methylomirabilales bacterium (SeqCode)
AGAACGACTGGGTGGAGATCGTGGTTGGAGCGCACGACGCGAGGGAGACAGGATTCCCGTTTTTATCAGTGGCTGTGATGACACCTGCCGCGTCCGCTGCGATCTTGAGATCTGCCTCATAGTACGGCTTGGCCGCTTGCATCGCCGGAGAGTCGGCGGCATCCCCCTTCTCAATCATCTTATGGGAAACCGCAGCAGGATTCGCGGGATCGTAGAACAGGTCCGGGATCGGTGGGATGATCTCCTGGACACCCATGGTGCTATCTTGGACGAGGCCGTTAAACGTGTTCAGTGCGGCATCCTTCCAGTCTTGCGCCGCCCACGGATTGTTGAAATTATAATCGTAATCATAATCGAAGTTGAGGGCTTGATACGTCCCACTGCCGTCCTTGATCTTTGGGTTGCTCCCGCGCGTCGCTGGGTCCCGCTTGAGATATCGATAGACATTGCCAACGGTCGTCAGAAACGAGTCGAATTGGGAGCTGTCGTTGCGGATGTAGATGTTGCTATTGGCATGGACCCGGCCATTAAAGGTCATGGGCGGGCCGGGGGCAATCTCCAAATCGACGCCTCGCCCGTAAAACACGCCAAACTGAAACAGAGGAATCTCCAAGTACTGGATAACCTCACCCAGCCTGGCCTCGTTGCGCCGGGGCCCACGGACGGCAGCGGTGATCTCGTAGTCCGTCGTTTGGGCGATCAGGCCTGCGAAGGAGCCGGTATTGATGGTGGTGGAGTACGGCGTAGGCCGAATGCGCTGCACCGCGAACGTGTTGAAGGTGTAGCTCGGGTCGGTCATGATCGGGGCAGAGATGTTATTGGGGTCGGAAAGGTCGGCGACGCTCGGGTTGGGATTCTGCGCTAGGAGGCTCCGGAGGTCCACCAGCCCCTTCTCGAGGCCGGCCTCAGCCGCATAGAACGCCTGCGTCTTATTCCTGAAATTGGAAGCGGAGATGTCCTCGTTCTGTGCCCTTGTTAGAAAGGTGAGCCCCAGAATCACCATCAGCACCATGACGAACGCGGCGATCACGGTGACGGCCCCTCTTTCTTCTCTGGCATGCTTTCCAAGATGGGAGATCATCGGGAGCCTCCTTCAGTTTTGTGCTCTCGGAGACTGGTGCCTTCGGAGTATGAGCAGGGGTTGTGCCGAGTCCGGTGTGGCGCGCAACTATTTATTTTTGGAACCAAGTAAGACTATTCAAAGACTTAGGAGAATCGGAAGGGAGAGAAAGAGTCTGCCAGAGTGGCAAAGAGCTATGCGACCTCGGACGTCTTGTCGTGCATGAGGCGGTCGAGGCCGTATCCCTTGATCTTGCGATACAAGGTGCGCTGTGAAATCCCGAGGAGCCGGGCGGCGACAGTCTTGTTCCCTTTCACATCCTGGAGCGTGGCCAGGAGGGCTTGGCGCTCGAGGACATCCAGGGGTGTCCCGACATTGAACGAAATGGACCGCTCGGTGGTCATTTGCCGCAGGTTCCGAGGAAGGTTATCAGCTTGGATCACTTCGCCCCGGGCCAGCACGACGGCCCGTTCCATGCAGTTCTCGAGCTCCCGCACATTGCCTGGCCACTCGTAATCCAGGAGCAACGCCAGGGCCTCGGGGGCAATATCGCGGACCTCCTTCTTTAGACGTTTGCTATAGATCTCCAGGAAGTGCTTCGCCAGCAGAGGGATGTCCTCCCGCCGCTCCTTCAACTCAGGAAGGGCGATTACAATGACGTTAAGACGATAGTACAGATCAGGCCGGAACCGCCCCGCGGCCATCGCTTGGGCCAGGTCCTGGTTGGTGGCGGCAATGATCCGGACATCCACATTAACCGACTGCTCCCCACCCACCGGCTTGACCTCCCCTTCTTGGATTGCTCGGAGCAACTTGACCTGCATGGTCGGGCTGGTTTCACTGATCTCGTCCAAAAAGAGGGTTCCTGCATCCGCCTCCCGGAAGAGCCCCCGCTTGGTGGAGATGGCTCCCGTAAAGGCGCCCCGGAGGTGTCCGAACAGCTCGCTCTCGAGCAGCGTCTCCGTCAGTCCCCCGCAGTTGACTGCCACGAAGGGGCGCTCCGTTCGGGGGCTATGGAAGTGCAACGCTCTCGCGATCAGTTCCTTGCCGGTCCCCGTCTTCCCCTGGATGAGCACGGTCGCCTCGCTTCCCTCGAGGTCCTCGATCAGGTGGAAGATCTCCTGCATGCGGTGTCCTTTGCCGATGATGTTGTCGAATTGGTGCCGCTCCTCGAGCTGGCGCCGCAGATAGATGTTTTCCTGGCGGAGCTGTTGCTCCTCGACCGCCCGTCGCACCAGGTGCAGAACTCGCTCGGCGGTGAGTGGCTTGGTGATGTAACCGTAAGCCCCCAGCTTCGTGGCTTCGACGGCCGAGTCGATGGAGGCGTGCGCGGTCGTAATGATCACCGACATCGTAGGGAGGGCTTCGTGAATCGCCTTGAGGAAGCCAAGGCCATCCATGCCCGGCATCCGCAGGTCAGTCATCACGAGGTCGACCGCATTTGTCTGGACGATGCCGAGACCCTCCTTGCCGCTGGCTGCGGTGACCACCCGATAGCCATGCGTTTCGAGGATCGTCTGGAGCAGCTCCCGGGACGCGGCTTCGTCGTCCACAGCCAGAATCTTAATCTTCTTTGGGTCGATCTTCATTCGTGCCCCCAGAGACCGTAACAAGCATGGCTCTATCGTCCGAGACGCGATACGGCGGTCCGTCGCCACGCCGCGTGGCTAATGCGACTGGTTCCTCGCTGACGATAGTGGGTTCAGCTGCCGTCGGTATGAACCGCTCCACAGTGGTTGGCTTGTGATCCGAAACCGCAAATGATCCCCCTCCTCGCGTCCGTATGGAGTGCCTCGGAGCCACGGGGCGTGTATGGGTCGGACCAGACCTGAAGCTGTATTATGGCGGTGCAAAGATTGGACCAAACCGTAATCTCCGCGTCAGTACGGCGTTTGCGGATTTCGGTGGAGGGGTGGTTTAGCTGAGGAAATTGCACTTGGAACCCTTCAGGATCAGCGCGGGCGCGGCAGGCGGCAATCCGGGCTTTCGGGTGCGAGTGGTGCCTGAGGTGGGAAGAGCTGGAGCGGCGAGAAGTGGGGGCTTGGGGGAGCTATCGTTCCACCAGGCGGGCAATATTCCCGCTGAGAATCTGAAAAACCTGCGCTGATGGGACCTGGAGCGCCTGGAGGACCTCGAGTTGGACATTGAAGATATCTCTTCGCCAGCCCCGGGGAAAGAAGCTGGAGTCCGTTCCAAAAAGGATTCGTTCCGGCCCCAAGACCTGGAGCGCCTTGGTGAAGAGGGTCTGCAGATCAAGGGGGTAGGGCATGAAACGGACCCAGTCGTTTGAACTCGACGTGTCGACATAGATGTTCGCGCACTGGTCGGCGACCAAAAGGAGTTCTCGAAAGTACCCACAGCCAAAGTGGGGGACGATAAAGGGCAGATCGGGGAAGGTCTTCGCCACGCCATGAAGATCTACGGGATTGGCAAAGCGCATGTCAAAGCGGCTGGGGAGGCCAAGCTTGTCCCGGACGCCCACCTTCAGGTGGCCGCAGTGGGCAAAGACGATGCCGCCGTGTGCCGCGACGGTCTCAAAAATCGGAAACAGGCGCTGTTCCCAGAGGTGGAAGCGGTGCATGGCCGGAAACAGGCAGACGCCTTTGACATTCAGCTCGGCGAAGGCCCGCTTGACCCGCGAGGGGGCATCATCCGACGTGGGATTAAGGAGGAAGTAGGCAATGATCCGGTCGGGATGAGCCCGTGAAGCCGCCGCAACCGATTCCTCGTCGCCCGGCACACTGGCGATCAGGACCATTCGACGAATTCCGTGTCGATCCATTTCGGCCACCCACCGGTTCCCCAGGCTGGCCGGGTCCGTATCAGGGAACTCCCAGGGAATTCGATTGCCAAGGGTGGCGTACAGCCCCGCCTCCGAAGGAGGTTCGGGGAGCTCTTTTCCCAACGTCGCGAAGAACCGGTGGGAGAAGAAATGGGCATGCGCATCAATGACAGGGATCTCGCCGAAAGGCGTCTGCATGGCTTTCCTCCTGATGATAGCCCTTTCCTGACCATGTGGGTCGGATTATATCCGTCGTCATGTACCATTGCAAAGAAGTCTGCCCGACTCGGGGAGGGCTCGGAGAATGGCCCTTCGCTGGCGGAACATTCCACCCTCGCCCTCCCAAAGCTGTCGTTGTCCTCCCCTTTCCCCTCGGTTATGATGATTGCCTATTTAAGGATGCTGACATTAACACCATTGTTCAGGCGATGAAACAGACCGACATTCATGCCATTGTTCGCACTCTCAAGCGAGAGGCAAAACGATGGAATCCAACCGCCGTGGGACAAGTGGCCGAGGATTCTCACGATCCGTTTCATATCCTCATCTCCTGTCTCCTGAGCCTTCGGACCAAGGACGAGGTGACCGGCCAGGCCTCTGCCCGCCTTTTCCGTCTCGCCGATACACCGACAAAGATGCTTCGGCTCCGGGAGCGAACGATCGCGCGAGTGATTTACCCGGTAGGATTCTACCGGACCAAGGCCAAGGTGGTCCGTGGCGTCTGCCGGAGCCTGATCGAGCACTACGCGGGCCGGGTTCCAGATGAGATCGACGAACTCCTAAAGTTAAAGGGAATTGGCCGGAAGACCGCCAATCTCGTGGTTTCAATCGGCTACGGCAAACCAGGGATCTGCGTGGATACCCATGTCCACCGGATCTCGAACCGATGGGGGTATGTGAAGACCCGGACGCCCGAGCAGACAGAGCACGCTCTCCGGTGCAAGCTCCCCCAGCAGCACTGGGTCGTGTTCAACGACCTGCTGGTGAGCTTCGGGCAAAACATCTGCAAACCGATCTCTCCGTTGTGTAGCCGATGTCCGGTAGAGCGATATTGTGCCAAGGTGGGGGTTACGAGGAGTCGATGAAAAGCAGGGGTTCGGATTTGAGGGTTCAGAGTTCAGAGAGGAGAAGATATGTCGGGGCCTGGATCGTTCTCCTCCCGCTGCTCGTGGCTGCATCGGCGGTACCGGGGGAGGAGATTATCACGGCATCCACTTTGTTGGAGCAGGTCCGGATCCTGGCGTCGCCAGCAATGACAGGCCGCGGAGTGGGGACCCCAGGGATTGATCGTGCGGCGGATCACATCGCCCGGGAGTTTCAGAGGGCTGACCTGACCCCCGGGGGAACAGAGGGGTACCAGCAGCCGCTTCCGGTGATTACCGGGGTGAAGGTGGGGCAGCTGACTCGGATGCGTCTGACACGAGAGGGACCGGACCAGGGGGAATCGGAGAACCTCTCCGAAGAGCTTTTTGCCCCCTTTGGCTTCTCCGAAGATGGGGTGGTAGACGGGGAAGTTGTGTTTGCAGGATATGGGATCACTGCACCCGAGCTGCAGTACGATGACTATGCCGGCCTCGATGTCACTGACAAGGTCGTTCTGGTCATGACCCATGAACCGCGTGAGCGAGATGAAAAAAGCCCTTTCCGGGACCCCGAGGCGTATCGGTACACCGAGGTCAGGTACAAGGCCATTAACGCGAGGGAACATGGGGCGAGCGCCATCATCATCGTGGAGGACCCGCGGAATCATGAGGGCGAGCAAGAGGAACTCTTTGCCATCCGGGGCGTGGCAGGAGGCAGCCGGGCCGGAATCGTCGCCATAAATGCCAAACGGAGCATCGCCGAGAGTCTGCTCAGGACCACCGGGAAGACCTTGGGGCAGTTACAACGAGACATCGATCGAACTCTTCTGTCGAAGAGCTTTTTGATCCCGAAGGCCCGTGTGGCAATCCGGGTGGACCTCATAGAAGAGCGGGGGACGACGGCCAACATCATCGGGATCCTCCCCGGAACGGATCCGCGTTTGCGAGAGACCGCCGTCGTCGTCGGCGCCCATTACGATCACCTCGGCTTCGGGGGAGAATACTCCCTGGCTCCCTCCCGGTACGGTGAAATTCACCCCGGTGCTGATGACAATGCCTCGGGGACGGCGGCCCTCATCCTGCTCGCGAGGGCCTTCGCCCAATCCGGGGGGGCCCGGCGGAGTCTCATCTTTGCAGCCTTCTCTGCCGAGGAGATGGGACTCGTGGGCTCCTCCCATTATGCAAGACATCCCCGAATACCGTTTGGCCGAACGGTGGCCATGGTCAACCTCGACATGATCGGCCGCCTCAAGAACCGTACCCTCTATGCCTTCGGGGTCAAGACGGGCAAGGAGCTTGGCGACATTCTCGAGAGAACCAATCGGGGCCTCGACCTGAAGCTCCGACTTGGAGGAGATGGGTATGGGCCTTCAGATCATACAAGCTTTTATGTTCGGGGGGTCCCGGTGCTCTTCTTCTTCACTGGCCCCCACACCGACTACCATCGGCCGTCCGATACGTTTGACAAGATCAATGCAGGCGGGCTCGCGAAAGTAACCCAGATGGTGTACCGCGTCGTCACCGATCTCGCTAATCGCGCCGAGCCAGTGACGTTTGTCCAGGTGAAGGAGCCCTCACCGGCGAGACGGGGTCGAGGCTACGGCGCCTACTTCGGATCTATCCCCGACTTTGGGGCGCAAGAACAGGAGGGGGTCCGACTGAGCGGGGTCCATCCGGGCAGCCCCGCAGAGAAGGCCGGCCTGCAAGGCGGCGATACCATTGTGAAAATGGCCGGGGTGGGCATCAAGAATCTTCACGATTTCGTATATGTCCTGAGATCCAAGCGGGCCGGCGATACCGTCGAGGTGGTCTTTCTCCGGAACGGTCGAGAAATCCGGACGACTACTACCCTTCAGCGACGCCGTTAACCCCTTTTCGCTACTGAGAGAAGAGCCTTCTCCTCACCTGACGCTTGAATGCCCAGCCATCTCTGAAAAAACTGCATATTGACAGGCAGTGATTCCGGAATCTATATTCCGACCTACAATCACCGTTCCTCTGGATCCTCTTGTCCTGGAACGCTCATGCTGATTTTGAGTCACCGCGGTTACCACAAAGGCGCACCGGAAAATACCCATGCGGCCTTCGAGCGGGCCATCGCCATGGGCGTTGACGGCATTGAGACGGATGTCCGCATGAGCGGAGAGGGGATTCCCATCCTCTATCACGATCATTTCGCTCCAGACGGACGAAAGGTGGATTCCATTTCACGAATGGAACTGGGTGGCCTCGTCGGCTATCCGGTTCCAACCCTCGAAAGCGCCATCGAGAAATGGGATGGGGTACTGTGGAATCTCGAGATCAAGACCCCAGCTGCGCTGGATGCGGCCGTCTCGATTGTGAGCCAATTTTCCGCGTCACGACGTTTCTTGATCACCTCACGAATCCATCATATTGTTGAACAATTCAGTCAGCACCTTGACGCAGACTTCGGCATTGTGATCCCACGCCGGCTGTCCAATTTTGGAACTCTTCCCGTTCTGAGGTTTCGTGATGCCATTAATACGATCGTGTGGAAGTATGAAGTATTAGATCTTGAACTCTTAGAGGAAACCGCCACTGGGGGAATCAAGAACCTGGTCTATGGGACCCAGACGCTCGGTGAGCATCACCAGTGCACCGAGTTGAAAATCGACGGCATCATCACGGACCATCCCGAATACCTCCTCGAGGCGAGGCACGAAATATCCTGTCGTACCCGATCCGACTCTGCTGCGCGCGTTGCGTAATCAGCTTCCATAGAACTCTTCTGGTTCTCCGATTCCAGCTCGACGAAAGGCGCTCTTGCGGGCGACGCATTGCCCGCAGGTCCCGCAGTGCCGCTCCCCCCCGAGAAAACAGCTGTAGGTCTTTGAGAAATCAACGCCGAGACTTGCCCCTAAAAGGGCCACCTCGTGCTTCTGAAGCATAATGAGAGGCGTGGCGATCTCGAATCGTTTGTCGAGCGTCGCAGCCATCGTTCGAAATGATTCGATGAACGCCTCCGCCGCGGCCGGGTGATCTTCAGTATCATCGCGATTGATCGAGAGACAAATGCGGGTGCAATAGCGCTCGTGGGCGTAAGAGACCGCGATGGCGAGGATGACGAGGTTTCGGTGGGGAAAGGGGACGTCACGGTCCTTTCTAGCCTGTTGCCGAAAGCCGTGCCCGAGCGAGGAGGCGTCGAGAACTTCCAGTGCCAGGCCATGACTGCTGACTTGCGCCTCGCAGCTCGATCGCTCCCTGAGGGCAGCGCGCTGGCCATAATCGATGTGAAGCGGCACGATGTCGAAGCCCTCTTTGACCTCCCTGGCGAGGAGCGTCGAGCTATCCACTCCTCCACTTAACAGAACGAGACTCCTTGTCATTGCGTTCTCCATGAGATGGTACCGCTATTCTAGCAAAGGCGATCCTCCAGGACTCACAAATCCACCGAACAACCCTGGGCTACAGCTGGCATCGGGCTTGCAAATTATTTTCGAACGGAAGAAGGCTGCCACTTTATTGCGTTTCCCGCTATCTCAAGGAGCGGGGAACGGACCGGATGGAGGGGAAAATGCAGGAGAAACTGATTACACTGAGCACGATTGGGCTTTTGGCTGTTTCCCTTGTTGCCTCCGGTGGATGTGCGACGTATCCTTCGACCTCAGGCAAGGTTGTTATTCACGACAGGAATACACACGTTCGGGTGGCATTCAGCGTTCGAGACCGCACCCTGATTCGTGAGTATTACCGCCATCACCTTCCCCCCGGTCTGGCCAAGCGATCGTCCCTTCCGCCTGGGTTGCAAAAGCAGGTGAAGCGGCGAGGGCAGCTTCCACCGGGACTTCGCAAAGAACGCCTCCCGAAGGAGCTGGAAGTCAAGCTGTCGTCCCTGCCCTCAGGCTTCGTGCGGTTCCGAATCGGAATAGACGTGGTCCTGATGAATACACGGACCCAGATGGTCGTGGACGTGGTCAAGGATATCAGCGGCTAGCCGGGACCCTCCCCTTTGACTGTGGCCAAGGCTATATAAAAAAGCACCGGTAGGCGGAGATGAGGAACATCGTGAAGGGGACCAGGGACTAGAGAACGATCCGCATACCGTCGTACGCAACCTCGTCTGGGAGGTCCTGGAGGCGGGCAAGCGCATCGGCATCAAGGTGGGTGAGAAGCAGCCGCTTGCAGTTGAACGCGGAGCGGCGCGCTTGGATCTCAGCGTAGCTCATGTGGAATCGGAGATCGCCATCATATTGAGTAGACTCACAGATGAAAATGTCACTTCCATCGGCGAGTTTAATCAGCTCATCCGTCCACTCGGTGTCACCGCTGTAGCCGAGAACCTTCCCCGCTGCCTTTATCTTATAGCCGTACGCGACCTCGCGGCGGTGGTGTACCATCTTGAGGGGGAGGATTTCTACAGGCCCGATTTGGGTCCATCGTTTTGACGGAAGCTCCAGATACTCCACCGGGAAGCGTCGTTCCATTGTATGCTCACTCTCTTTATACATGAGGTTCCACAGCCTCTCTACGCGGTCTTCAATACCTGGCGGACCGGCGATGATGAGGGGTCGTTGTCGCTCTGTCACGAACTGATACTCCAGGAAAAGGAACGGGATACCCGCAGTGTGATCCCCGTGGAAGTGACTGAGGAGGATGGCTTCGATGGCATCCGGGTCCAGGCCCAGCCGCTTTAGGGCCACCAGGGTTGTCGCCCCGCAATCGATCAGAAAGGACCAGGAGGGCAACTTCACGAGAAAGGCCGGTTGATTTCGCCCCCCACTGCCAAAGGCATCCCCCGCCCCAAGGACGGTGAGCTCCACCGTGCCTGGGTGTCGTTTATCTTGACCGGCTGGCCGCGCTTTCCTTTCAGTGCTCATGGCGTATTTTCCGGCTTCGTTCAGGACGGGGGGATGATCATCCAGGTCCCGAGTCCGCGGGCCAAAAGCGTTCCCTCCTGATCGAGGAGATCCCCTTCCCCGGTGACGAGGTGTTTCCCTTTCCGGATGACGCGGCCGCGACCAATGATAGTCCCACGCGTCGCGGCGGCCAAAAAGTTGATCTTCAACTCGACAGTCACCGCCCGTGCCCCCTCCTCGAGGCTGTTGTAGACGGCCCAGCCGATCGCTTCATCCATCAAGGTGCAAATCACGCCCCCATGGACTACCTCACTGCGGTTTAACAGAAATGGTGTGACCCGGACCCGGACCTCTGTCTGGCCGCTCGTATCTCGCACGACCTCCTCTCCGATGAGGTCTCGATAGTGCGGCGGCTTCTGCTTTTTGTAGGCAGCCGCCAGCCTTGTGGTTAGGGACGATACTTCGGCCCTTCCCTCATCCCCGAGGGATCGAAATTGTTCCAGGAAATGTTTTTCTTCAATTGTCAGGTCCACCTGCAACTCCTTTCAAATCCGCCGGGTACATTTCCCTTCCCTGCGTCCTTCGTCAGATCGCCATGCCCCCTAGCGAACGTCCGGCGATTCGGTCGATTCGAGGAACTCTAGAGCAGGCCAAAGGGATGTGTCAAGGATTGATGCGCCGTCTCGGGCTTCCTTGACCGAGGCACGCACGGGTGCTACGGTAGGCCGGCCTGACCAGTCCCTGCACCGGGGCGCCTCAGGCCACGAAGAAATGAAAAGGTCGAGGGAACTTTCGAGGGGCGGCGTTGTCTAATTCGTTAGACATGGCTGCACGCTCCTCGCATGGCATGATGCTCGAGGCCCAGGATCGGGATCACGAGCTGGTAGATCGAGTCTTGGCAGGGGACCGGGAGGCGTTTGCCCACCTCCTGCGGAGACACCAGCGTACTGTGCTGAACTTTATGTATCGGATGCTGGGGCAGCGAGAGACTGCGGAGGATCTGACCCAAGAGGTTTTTCTCAAGGCGTATGTTTCCTTGCCCCGGTTCCGAAAAGAGGCCGCCTTCTCCACCTGGCTGTTCCGGATCGCACACAACCATTGCCTCAACGCCCTCAAGGGAAGGGGACGGGAGATCCCTGCAAGCTCCCTCGCGAACGACCCCTCGAACCCCGACCGGATCGCAAGTGTCCCGGACCCAACGGACGCGGCGCATGGACGGTTGGAACAACGAGAGCTTCAGGCGATCATCCAGGAAAAGCTGGCTGAACTCACCCCGGATCATCGGACCGTTGTCGTCCTTCGTGATATCCAGGGGCTCTCGTACGACGAGATCGCCGCAGCGCTCAACATCGAAGGCGGGACGGTTCGGTCTCGCCTTCACCGGGCTCGCATGGAGTTAAAAGAGAAGCTGCGAATCTATTTGGAGACATGATGCGGTGTGAAGAGATCCAAAATCGCCTCTCGGCCTATCTTGAAGATGAGATCGAACCCGCGGGGCGGCGGGCGATAGAAGAACATTTGTCGGACTGTGGCCGCTGCCGGCACGAGCTTGAGATGCTTCGGCGGACCATCTCCGCTCTCGCCTCTCTGGAGCAGATTGATGTGCCATACCGACTCACGGCTTCAATCGAGGGGGGCGTCCAGGCTCGGGGAACCACCTGGTTGCAGCGTCTCACGTCCCGCCTCTTTTTTCCCCTCCACATTAAGCTCCCCCTCGAGGCGATGGCTCTCATCTTGGTCGCCCTCGGTGCCGTGTATATCTACCGCTCTGCTCCGGGTCTGGCACAGGCACCGCGGCCTCCTGCCGCGACGGAGGGGGTTTTTCGAGGGACCGGCGCTGGTCAAGTTGCGGGGGCGCGACGAGATGTGGATGAGACCTCTGTGCTGAGGCAATCGGCCGCGAAGAGCGAGGTCGGGCTTGACGATCAGGCCGAGCAAGAGGCCTTCAAGGCAGCAGAGTCACCGGCGGGAGAGGAGAAGAATATCGCGGTCCATCAGTTCGGTCTCATGCGGAAAGAGGCTCCGTCAGCCGCTGATGTGGCTACTCCCCTCTGGGAGATCACCCTCAAGACGGAAAATCCGGCAGAGGCTACCTCTCGTATCGGCGAGATCGCCGAGTCGTTGGGTGGAAAGCTCGTTGAAGTACGGGATCAAGAAAGGCTCATACTCACGGTTCCCACCCGCGCATATCCCAAGTTTTTGGCGGCGCTAAAGGAACTCGGCACCCTCGTGGACATCCCCGGAGAGGCCGGGGCGGCGACGCGCCCCACTCCGCAGGAAACCCTCACCCTCCAGCTCCGCCTCGTCCGGTAAATTCCCCCCGCTGCCTCGGCCTAACCACTTTCAGCCTCGGAAGGGTCGTCCCGCTCGTCGGCGGAATATTCCAGTGATCAGTCGTTCGTCAGCAATGACGTTCAGCATGAGCCACGCAGTTGGGCATCAGTGCGGCCACCCCCGCCCTATGGGCGGCGGGACCCCGGCCGGACGCAAGCCAGATTCCGCTCTCTTCGCGGGTCCGTCCCTCCCTCGGCTGACCAAGACCGCAAGCCGTCGATCAGGGTCGCCGCGGAAGGGTTGGAGCGAGGGGGCTGAGGTGCTGTCTGCTCTTTTTAGCATGCTTGACTTTTTCGAGGGGCCGTGGCTAGCCTGGGGCACGTCAAATCGAGAACGATCGGGACAAGATAAGGGCGGAGGAGAAGTAGGAGGGGGATCATGTGTGTGCCGGCTGCGTTGGAGGTGTTTCGCTCTCTCTTTGCGTCACCTGAGGGCGTAACTTGGATAGGGATGGGCCTTGCGGCCTTGGCTGGGCGGTCACGCGCCGTCCGGACGAGAAAACCGGTGAAAGTTTCTTATGTGGTTGACCTGACCCACGTCCTCACACCGAATTTTCCCAGCTGGCCCGGATACCCCTCCCTCGGAATTCTGAACACGCATAATATCCCGAGGGATGGCTTCTTTGCCAATGCCTGGCATGTCCATGAACACAGTGGGACCCATGTGGATGCCCCTCTGCACTTTAGCGAGAATGGGTGGTCAGCCGCCGAAATCCCCGAGGAAGCCCTGATCGCCCCAGCGGTTATCATCGACATCCGGGCTCGGGCGCGGCGAAATCCTGATTCCCAGGTGCGAGTAGAGGATATCAAGACTTGGGAGCGGAAGTATGGGCGCATCCCCCGTGGCGCGGCGGTGCTGATGTGGAGCGGCTGGGAGGATCGGGTGGGCGACGAGACAGCCTACCGAAATATGGACAGCAAGGGCGTCATGCATTTTCCCGGATTCAGTCCTGAGGCGGCGGAATTCCTGGTAAACGAACGGGCCGTGGGCGGGATCGGTGTGGATACGCTCAGCTTGGATTACGGTCCCTCAACGGACTTTGGAGCGCACTTGGCGGTCTTGCCCGCCAAAAGATGGGGAATCGAAAACCTGGCAAATCTCGAAAAGCTTCCTCCCAAGGGTGCGACCCTCTTCGTCGGCATCCCACCCGTGCAGGGTGCGTCAGGAGGCCCCGCCAGGGTTTTGGCCGTCTGGTAGATTCAAACAGTGTCGGGCGGGTTGACCTGATGTCCGATTCGTGATAGCTTTAAAAAGCGATGACGAATATGCACAGCTGAGAAACAGTGGGACCCCGCGCGGTGAAGAGCCGACGGGGCCTTTTTCTTTTCCATCGGGGAGTAGGAGCAAATGAACGACGAACGGAAGCTGGCTGTTTATATCGATTTTGAGAATATCGCCCTGGGGGTTCGGGAGGCCAAGTACAAATCCTTCGAGATCAGCCTCGTCGTAGAGCGACTGGTGGAGAAGGGGAAGATTATGGTGAAGCGGGCCTATGCTGACTGGGAAAAATATCCGGAGTACAAAAGGCCTTTCCACCAGGCAGCTATCGAACTCATCGAGATTCCTCGCCGTTCGTACAGTGGAAAGAACTCCGCTGACATCCGGATGGTCGTGGATGCCATGGATCTTTCGTTCTCCAAGGAACACATCGACACTTTCGTGATCGCCTCGGGAGACAGCGACTTTTCTCCCCTGGTCTCCAAGCTGAGAGAAAATAATAAGTTTGTCATTGGGTTGGGCGTGAAGAACTCCTCTTCGGAGCTGCTCATCGCCAATTGTGATGAGTTTATCTATTACGATGATTTAGTCCGAGGGATCAAGAAGCCCCGGATGGAGAAAATTCCCGAAAAGAAGGCGGAGGCCTTTGAGCTTTTAGTCGACTCCATTCTCGCCCTCTTGCGGGAGAATAAGGACATCCTGTGGGCCTCAATGGTCAAACAGACCATGATGCGCAAACGTCCCGACTTCACAGAGTCCTACTACAGCTATAGCACCTTTTCCAAATTGCTCGAGGACGCCTCCAAGCACAAGATCGTAGAGCTGAAACGGGATGACCGGAGTCGGACCTACATTATTGTTGGCTTAGGCGAAGGGCACTAGGGGATAACTGTCAACCATTAGCGGTCAGCAAGAAGTATTTCGAATTTGGAATCGCGAATTTGGGATTTGGTGGAAAGGGCCCCTGGATTTTCAAATTCGAAATCCGAAATCGAAAATTCGAAATAGGGATCTAGAGACGATGGAACAGGGACTCAGGGATGCGATGAAGTGGATTAATGGCGAGCTTCAGGATAATCAGGAGGCTAACGTCAATCTGCTAATAGACCGGGCGAGCCAGCAGTTCAATCTCACCCCACTGCAGACCGATTTCCTCTACCGGGAATATGCCCGGACAGGCAGTCGACCGGCCCCCCAATAGCTCCCCAAACACAGCACGAGATACGATCCCGTTCTGTTACCCCTTTTGGGAGATTATATTCCCTAGCCCCTGCCTACGCTCCTGCTGATCTTCCTGGGATGGGTGCGATGAAGGTGTCTGATGCTGTTTTCCGGCGCTACTCCTGCGGGAAGGCAATGATCACGGCATCTAAATGTAGGACCCGGTATTCTTCGTTTCGGAGGTAGAAATAATGCCCTTCAACCCCCTCGGGGCTTTCCTCGAAGGCGACCAGGGTCCCCGTTTGAGGCATCTCTCGGAAGGCGTTGGCCCCGGCGTCAAAGCCATCCCCGGAGGCGACCACCCGGCCGTACCGGATCGGAGAACCGCGTGGGCAATGGATCGTCATACCTGAGGGCGGCTCGAAGAGGACCTGAACCAGGAAATTGACCCCGTACACTTTGTGTGCAAACATGACCCCCCTCCCGTCCAGAAATGGATGTCCCACATCATAGCATACTCTTGCTCGAACAGTACGCTTTGAGATGAGCGCGGCCTGACGTGGGGGGCCCAGTCCAAGGGGGATTGGCAACTCTTTCTGGTCAGGCTACACTAATGGAATGCGTTTTGCTAGCAGGTAGGAGGAAGGGAAGGTATGGCGAAGACGATTACGGTTTATTACGCCACGGGCTGAACCTCATGCCACCAAGCGATGGAGTTTCTGTCGCAGAAGGGCATCCAGTTTATCGCCAAGAACGTGGCCGAGGACAGCCAGGCCAGAGAGGAGCTGGTCCAGCGGACCGGCCGGATGAGTTGCCCGACGATCATTGTCAATGGGGAAGTGATCACCGGCTTTGACCGGGGTCGCCTCGTGAGTCTCCTGGACCTTTCGTAATTGCGGGTGAACCCTCGACGGGTCGATAAGGCGGTCTCCCTACTGGCCCAGGGCGGGCACATTCTTCAGTTGCGTTGGGCTGCGATTGTGCCATATTTAAGGGGGAGTGGCAGTCCGGCTTAGGCAAGGGGCGTGGTTGAACCGGGTAAAAAGGAGAGGCGACATGGCGAAGGAGACGTTGACCGTTACGGACAATCGCACCGGCAAGACCTACGAGATCCCGATCGATCACGGGGCCATTCGGGCAACCGATCTCCGACAGATCCGGGTTTCCGAGGATGACTTCGGCCTCCTCAGCTATGATCCCGCCTTCATGAATACGGCCTCCTGTAAGAGTGCGATCACCTTTATCGATGGCGAGAAGGGGATCCTGCGATACCGAGGCTATCCCATCGAGCAGTTGGCTGAGCAGAGCACGTTCCTGGAGACGGCCTATCTGGTTGTCCATGGCGAGCTGCCGACTCGGCAACAGCTGGATGAATGGGTCTACAACATCACTCACCACACCATGATCCATGAGAACATCAAGAAGTTCATAGATGGGTTTCATTATGACGCCCACCCGATGGGGATTCTGGTCGGGACAGTAGGGGCGCTCTCGACGTTCTATCCCGACGCCAAGAACATCTTGGATCCGGCCATACGGCAGAAGCAGATCTACCGCCTGATTGCGAAGATGCCCACCCTGGCAGCATTCGCCTACCGGCACAGCCTGGGCCTCCCCTTCGCCTACCCGGACAACGACCTTTCCTACAGCGGAAACTTCCTCAGCATGCTCTTCAAAATGACGGAATCGAAGTACATCCCCAATCCCGTCATGGAGCGGAGCTTGGATGTCCTCTTTATTCTCCACGCGGATCACGAACAGAACTGTAGCGCCAACGCCATGCGCAGCGTCGGCAGCTCCCACGTCGATCCCTATTCCGCGGTGGCCGCGGCCTCGGCGGCGCTGTATGGCCCGCTGCATGGCGGCGCGAACGAGGCGGTGCTCCGGATGCTGCGGGAGATCGGCGGCAAGGAGAAAATCCCCGAATTCATCAAGAAGGTCAAGACCCGCGAGGCGCTGCTGATGGGTTTTGGTCACCGGATCTATAAAAGCTACGATCCCCGGGCCAAGGTCATTAAGAATATGGCGTATCAGATCTTCGAGGTGACCGGAACGAACCCACTCCTCGACATTGCCATCGAGCTGGAGCGGATCGCCCTGGAGGATGAGTTCTTCGTGAAGCGGCGACTGTACCCGAATGTGGACTACTATACGGGGATGATCTATGAAGCCATGGGCTTTCCGGTGGAGGTCTACCCGGTCCTGTTCGCCATCGGCCGGACCCCGGGCTGGATCGCCCAGTGGCAGGAGATGCTCCTCGATCCCGAGCAAAAGATTGCCCGCCCTCGGCAGCTCTATGTCGGCTCAGAAAAGCGCGACTACGCTCCGATGAAACAGCGCCGATAGGTTCCCGTCCTCAAAAAGACCCGACGGGCAGGCCGGTCTCACCCCAATATTTCTTTAATCTCTTCCAGGCATCTGACGGTGTATTCCGGGCACGGGACGGCTTCGTCGAGGCGTTCTCCCTTGCGGTTCAGCCAGATGGCTTTCATGCCCACTCGCTTTGCGCCCGCGATGTCGATAGTGGGGCTATCTCCGATGAAGATTGCCTCCGCCGGGGTAATCTGTAGCTCCGCACACGCCGCCTGAAAGATTGCCGGGTGGGGCTTCCGCTGACCTATCTCTTCGGAGATGACGATCAGGTCGAATAGGGAAGTCATCCCTGCCCGGTCCAGGACCGTGCGGGCAGTCGGCCCGTGATCGAAATTCGAGATGAGAGCCAGCTGATACTTGGGCCGCAGCCACTCGAGCAGCGTCCGATGCTCTGGCGGGGCATGGATGACCTCGGCGAGACAATTCATATGGGCCTCCAAGAGCGTCGCCAGGAAAGGCTCCACCTCCCGAGTGACCGGGATCTCAAGATTCTGGAAGAATAGAAAGAACCGCTCACGGGCTGAGACCTCGCGCTCCTCCCGTTCGCGAAGGCGGGCCGCCTCGTCGAAACTCTCCCGGAAGGCAGCATAGAAGGTTTTTAGAGAAACGTGGTGATACCGTTCTGCGAAGAGCGGGTAGACGACGGCGGTGGTCGAGTGGATTGATTCTCCGCTAATCTGGATGAGCGGGAGCCGGTTCCGGTCAAAGTCCGCCAGCGTGTCGAAGAGATCAAAGATAACGCATCGGTAGCTCATCAGGTCCTCGGGAAAGATGGGCCATGGTAACGGAATTCAGGATCGAGATCAACATGACAGGGCAGGGGACGCGGATCGGCGTGCGCGGGAAGATGGCCACCTTGGCCTGCTCACAGGATGAGCTGACGGCGAAGCTGGTGGGCTGGGGTGAGGTAGCGCTTGACCACGAGGTGCAAGAACAGGAAAGCGCTCAACGCCACCGCACAAGTGATCATGAGCATCACCACCACCTGATATTTGACGGCAATCAGGGGGGACGTGCCAGATAAGATTTGCCCGGTCATCATCCCGGGAAGCTGGACAATCCCGACTGCCAACATGGCATTGATGGCCGGGATCATGGCTGCCCGGAGGGCCGAACGATAGAGATCTCGTGTTGCCTCCATTCCGGAAAAGCCCAGAGCAAGGAGTGTCTCCACCTCCTCGACCCGGTTTCGCAGCTCACCTTGAAATCGCTCTCCCGCCAATGCAGCGCCGGTCATGGCGTTGCCCAAAATCATGCCACCGATGGGGATGAGATAGCGAGGGTCATACCAGGGCTCGACCTGGATGATGACTTGGGTCACAAAGGCGAGCGTGATGGCACTGCCAACAACGAGCGAGGCCATCGCAATCCAGCGGGCGCCCGGCAGTGGCTGTTTCAGCCTGCCCACAGCGATCCACGAAGCGGCAGACAGCATCACGATGAGTGTCAACAGGACGAATTCCCACCGGTCCCAGGCGAAGAGATAGATGAGGAAGTAGCCCACCACAAAGAGCTGGAGGAAGGTGCGGGCTGTCGCGATAACGAGATCCCGCTCGAGCCCCAGACGTTCTCGGTGGGAAATTGCGATGACCAGGAGAACCAAAACAAGGGCAAGAAGGAGATGGACGAATCCCACATCGATGATCGGCTTCATTCAACCTCCTCCAGAAAGCGAGCGGCCTTTTCCGCCCCTTCTTCACGGACAATCCGCCCCCCCTCGAGGAACAGAACCCGGCCGCCGAGGCGATGGATGAGCTCCGCTTGGTGGGTGACCACAATCAGCGTCAGCCCCTTGACGCGGTTGAGGTGGGTAATCGTGTCAACCACGAGGTGGAGGCTGCGTGAATCGAGGGCCGAGGTAGGCTCGTCCAACAGAAGGATCTCTGGGCCCCCCAGAAGGGACCGTGCGATGGAGAGCCGCTGCTTCTCCCCGCCAGAGAGTTCCATCGCATTGCGGTCAAGGAATGATCGATCCAGGCCAACCTCTGCCAGGGCCTGAATAAGCGCGGACTCAGAAAGGTGTTCCCCGGCCGGACGCCGGAGCAGATTCTCCCGGACCGTCCCATGAAACATAACCGGATTTTGAAGAACCAGAGCTATCCGTCTCCTGAGCTCTAGCGGATCGTAGGCCTGCAAGGGCTTTTTCCGGAAACGGATCTCGCCCTGGACGGGATCATCAAACCGGTTGAGAAGCCGGAGAAGGGCAGATTTCCCGGAGCCGGAGGGGCCGGTGATACTGAGACATTCCCCCGCCTGCACCTGAAAGGAGACGGCTTTGAGGACCTCACGGTGTGCATCGACCGTATATCCACCGGAGACCTCGCGACAGGCGAGGATCGGTTCGCGTGCCTCCTCGATCGTCATACGCACCCATGAGAATTTTCGGTATCGGAATCGCCAACCATGTGACACATGATTTCACGGTTCGACCGGGGGCAGTTAAGGTAGCATGCACGTAATTTCTTTCGCACGTTGACGGATTGCGTGCTTTCTCGCGAAGCAGGGACGGGGCAGGTCTCTCCCGAGGGATCAGAATTTGAGCACGGCCAAGCGGTACTTGTACCTTTGACCATGCTAAAAAAATTAAGATCTTGGCCGCAAAACTCACCAGTTGGCACGTTCATTGCTAATTTATGCCGCAAAAGAGAGGTCGCGAGGATGCTGTACTGCACGTCCTGTAAAATTTGGGTTCAGCCGATCCAGTGGATTGAGTCCGCGTGGAGTGGTGAACTAGACCTCTCCGAGGCCTGTCCCTCCTGCCACCAAACAGCAACCACCTCCGACCGCCCCGCCCGCGACAGCTTAGACACGCTTTGAGTTTCAGAAGTTCCCTGCAGTTCTTTTTGGATCCTGATCCGTCATCGGTCTTCAGCCACGTACTCCTTCAGTGTGGCGTAGGCTGAAGAACATCTTCCTGCGATGGCCAGCAATGGGAGAATAAATGGGGTGTTTCAGCGGATCGTGGATCCGGGTAGAATGTCCCTATCCGGAGTAAGCAGCACGATGCGTCCTTCGGCATCTTCGGCGGCCAGGACCATCCCTCGCGATTCAACCCCCATGAGTCGTGCCGGTTCGAGGTTGGCCACAACGGCCACCTTCTTACCAATCAGCGTATCTGCAGTATATTGCCCCTGCAGTCCCGCCACCAGGGTTCGTTCTTCGGTGCCGAGGCGCACGGTGAGCTTGAGGAGCTTTTTCGAGCCGGCAATCGGCTCAGCAGTCAAGATCTCCCCCACCCTCAGGTCGAGTCGGTGAAAATCTGCGAGGCTGATTTCGACCATAGTTGATTGGTCCTCCTCCCGGGCCCGGACGGCCGCAAAACCTCCTTCGATCCGGGGAAAGAGCGGTGACCCCTTCCGGATCGTCCCAGAGGCGGGGCCCTTTCCCCACGCGGCTTGCTCGATGCGAGTCTGTGCAACAGTGGCCTGAACACCCAATTGGTCGGTGATGGTTTGTCCCGTCTCGGGAATAAAAGGGGAAAGCATGAGGCCCAGAATCCGCAAGGTCTCCCAGGCGTGGTAGAGGACCCGCTCGAGGACCTGCGGATCCTTTTTGGCCAGTTCCCAGGGCTTGGTGCTGTCAATATATTTGTTGGCCGCATTGACGAGCTCCCACAGCGATTCCAGCGCCCGGTTGAACGCGAGCTCATCTACCGCTCTCAAGACGGACGATCGGACCACTTCCGCAAGGTGCAGCAGCTCTTGATCGTCTGGGGTTGCGGGGTTGAAACGCTCGGGAATTTTGCCCCCCAGATACTTTTCGATCATCGTTAAGACCCGGCTGACCAGGTTGCCCAGATCGTTGGCCAGATCAGAATTCAGCCGGCTGATCAGGGCTTCTTCGCTAAAGTTCGCATCGAGGCCGAAGACCATCTCCCGGAGGAGAAAATAGCGCAGGGGGTCTCGGCCATATTTCTCGGTGAGGTCCAGGGGGCGAACCACATTCCCCAGGCTCTTGGACATCTTTCCCCATTCTACCTTCCAGTATCCGTGGACGTGCAAATAGCGGAAGAGGGGGATCTCAGCAGCCCAGAGCATTGTGGGCCAATAAATGCCGTGGGGTTTCACGATGTCCTTGGCGATCAGGTGATTCGCGGCTGGCCAAAACGTGCGGGATTCGTCGCTGTCCGGATAGCCGACACCGGTCAGGTAGTTGATCAAGGCATCAAACCAGACGTAGGTGACATAGCTCGGATCAAAGGGGAGTGGGATCCCCCAGGAGAGGCGGCTGACCGGTCGCGAGATGCAGAGATCTTCTAGCGGGTCCCGGAGAAACGCCAGCACCTCGTTCCGATACCGCTCGGGACGGATGAATTGAGGGTATTCCTCGAGGTACTTGACCAGGCGCGACTGGTAGTGACTCATGCGAAAAAAGTAGTTCTGCTCCTTGATAAATGTGGGCTCGATCAGATGATCGGGGCACTTGCCGTCCTCCAGCTCCCGCTCGGTATAAAAGCGCTCACAGCCGAAACAATACTTCCCTCCGTATTCGCCAAGGTAAATGTCCCCTCGGTCATATATTCGTTGAATGAGATGCTGAACCAGTTGCTGGTGGGTTGGGTCAGTGGTTCGAATAAAGGCGTTGTGCGTAATATTGAGGGCGTGCCAGGTGTCGCGGAAAACGGCGCTGATGCGATCTGCATAGGCCTGGGGGGCCTCGTTCACCTTCGCCGCTGCCTGGGCAATCTTGTTCCCGTGCTCGTCGGTCCCAGTGAGAAAGAAAACGCGATGCCCCGTAAATCGCTTAAAGCGGGCCAGGGTATCTGCCAAGATGGTGGTATAGGCGTGGCCGAGGTGAGGGACGTCGTTCACGTAATAGATGGGCGTGGTGACGTAGAAGGTCCGCTCACTCATCACTCCCCGAACCCTGATCCCTCTCGTGCCCTTGCTCAGGGGCCGTCGAGTTGGCCCGGCAACTGCCATTGCCGCAACGACCGTTGCCGCAGCCGCTCCCGTCGTCACATTTGTTACAGGCGTGACCACCCCCGCGTTCGTGGTATCGAGCGGTCGCAATCTGCATGATCTCATTGAGGGTGACGCGGATCCGCTCCCCCGTTTCCAGCTCGACGGTCACCACCTCGCCCAGGATGTCTTGCATATGTACGGTCCCTGGTCCCTGCGGGGTATCTACCGGCTGGCCCACCTTAGGGAGCTGCCGTATGAGCTCACGATAGATGGGATACTCATAGGCCAGGCAGCACTTTAGACGGCCGCAGACTCCAGCGATCTTACTGGAATTCAGCGAGAGTTTTTGTTCCTTCGCCATCTTCATCGTGACCGGATGAAAGCTCGGAAGCCAGCTCTTACAGCACAACGTTCGTCCGCATGATCCGAGGCCAGGCCCGGTGATGGACGCTTCATCTCGGACACCGATTTGCCTCATTTCGATCTTGGCCCGGAGGCGATGGGACAGCTCGCGGACTACGTCCCGGAAGTCTACTCGCTCCTCAGCGGTGAAGAAGACGGTGAGCTTTTTTCCTTCGGTGCTCGAGCGAACCTGGACGATCTTCATGGGGGATTCCCGTTGTACCACCAAGTGCACGGCGAGCTGGCGCGCCTCTCCTTCTCGGTCGGCTATCCGTCGGGCCCGCTGCAGATCTTCCCAAGTGGCTCGGCGCATAACCGGCTTCAGAGGCTGTTTGAGCTTGTGGAGGGGGAAGTAAGGCACTTTGCCCACGACCTTCCCCACGCGGAGACGCTCGGCGTACTCCACCACCACCTCGGCTCCCAAGTCCAAGGACAGTCCAGCCGCATAGTAAAACTGCTCCCGCTCGCGCTCGTCGAAATAGACTTTGACGACCATGGCAAATATCCTTAGGCTGCCTGCAGGTCTCGGAGCTTCAGCAGCATGACTTCGAGACTGAGCCGCGGGTTCGCATGTCGGCTGAGGCCATCCAGGGTCTGCTTCACCGTGTGATACATCCCCAAAAGTCGTGTCAGTCCCAGCGGTTCGCTCTGGCGTCGCAGGGCCGCTGCGCGACTTCGATTGGCTAGGAGCGCGTCTCGATGTGTCACCTTCGAGACAGTAAGATCCCGGCACCAGGCGAGGAGGCCCTCCACAAAGAGGGAGAGCGTCTCCTTCTGGCGAACAACCCGCTCGGTCAGATCGAGCACGGGGAGGATTTTCTCGGCGGGGAGGGCGAAGGCTTGCTCTACCAAGCCACGAATTTCCTTCAGCGGGCTGTTTCGGAGTTCTTGCGCCCGGCCGAGACTTCCGCCAGCTAGGCTAGCCAAAAAGTGGGCGTCCTCGTCATCAGACCCCTCCTCCAGAAGCCGGGCGGCCACTGCATGCTCGGACAGCGGGCCAAAGCGGATCTGGCTACACCGGGAAGTGATTGTGGGAAGGAGCGCAGAGGCCTCGGGGGCAATGAGGACAAGCACGGCTGTCCCTGGCGGCTCCTCCAGGGTCTTGAGCAGGGCGTTCTGGGCCTGATCTGTCATGGTCTCGACATGGTCGAGAATGAATATCTTTCGTCGCCCCTCATAAGGCTTGAGCGTTGCTTCTTGAGTCAGACCTCGTATCTGATCGATTTTCAAGCTGGCGCCTTCGGGGGTCACGAGATGCACGTCGGGGTGGACCCCCTTGGCGATCTTGGTACACGCGAGGCATCGGTCACAGCAATCCTCCGGTGTCCCTTGAAGGCAGTTCAGCACCTTGGCAACTGTGACCGCCGTCAGACATCGCCCGACGCCTTGGGGACCGGTGAACAGGAGGGCATGTGGAAGGCGACAAGTCTCGATTCCCCGCCGTAACAGCGAAATCGCCCAGTCCTGGCCATGGATGTTAGCAAAGGACATGACGTGATCTTAACCTATGCCCCACATTGTGGCAATATTTGTATAAAGTTTTGGCGTTTCCTGGCTTTTCGCTTGACACCTTTTCGGATGTTGAAATAGAGTTGCGACCGAATCTTGCCGAGTGGGAGCACAGAGTGGCTAAGCAGCTGAAAAAGGGTGTCCTCATAGCTTTCGAGGGGATTGACGGTGCTGGGAAAACGACCCAAGCTATGCTGGTGCGGGAGTGGTTAAGCGATATGGGGTACGACGTCATCGTTTTTAAAGAACCGACGAAAGGCAAATGGGGACAGAAAATTCGCAAGATTGTTGACTATGGCCGTCACGGAATCTCTGCGAGGGAGGAACTTGACCTTTTCATCAACGACCGTAAGGACAATGTTGAGCAAAACATCCGACCTGCACTTGAGGCGCGGAAAGTTGTTCTCATGGACCGGTACTACTTCTCCACTATTGCCTACCAGGGTGCCAGTGGGATCGATCCTGAAGAGATAAGACAAATAAACGAAAAGTTTGCCCCTCCACCCGATCTGGTCCTTCTCTTGGATCTTTCACCTCGACTTGGCCTCTCGCGCATTCATGAGGGACGCGATGGGAAGTTAACACAATTTGAAAAGGAAGAATACCTAAAGGATGTCTGGAGTGTGTTTAATAGCCTGGAATTGCCTTATATTCAAAGGATCAATGGTGCACGCGCCCAAGAAGATGTTTTCAGAGAGATACAGAATATCCTCTCAGATCTGCTGAAGCCCTTGGAATTGCCCCCCAATAGGTTTGCCTAGAGCCTCAGTGCCCGCTTTTTTTCGTGGGACCCTTCGTCCGAGTTTCCAAGACCTGTCGGGCTGCCCGGGACACCGCGGCAGGGATGTTGCGATCTCTGGCCAGCCCCTGGAGGTCTCGATCGGTCAGACTCGAAAGGCCCAGCGAGAGCGACACGCCGACGGGGGTTTTCGGGTTGTGGAGGAGGCTTAAGATCACCTGTTTGTGCGCCCGGAATCGCCTAATGTTGGCGATGGCTCTGAGCACCGCGTCGGAGACATCCCGCATTTGAGCAATCGTGAGGATCTCGTCATCGGTCGTCCGAGGACTGTTTACCACCTCCAGGGCAATCATCTCGTTGAGGTCCTTGATGAGGATCATTCGGGCTTCCTTGTTCCCCTTTTTGGCGAGCGCCAACTTCTGTCCGACGCTCATTTCTTTAACCAACTGGAAGAAGGATTTTTTGCGTTCTCGCTCGTCCTTCGTGCTCTCATGTAGGATCGCGTTCACTTTCCGCCGATCCGCCTCGGCTAGGACGGGGTTCCTGAGGAGGGCATGGCCCACGACGGGGTTATGGAGGAGGAAGGCCTTATCGTCTGCGAGCAGGGCCGCCAGGGAAGCCGACGCCCGCTCCGCCATGGAGATCCTGGTGGAAAGCGGGGTTTGGGAATTCGTCATGAGGAGATGCCAGAGCTCCTCGTCATCGCGATACTGTGCGGCGAGGTTCTCGAGGGCCCTTGGCTCGCTTTTTTCCGATTCGGCGAGCCTGACGGCCTCTTCGCGGGTCAGGGTTGGGGCAGTCGGATTGGGGTCAGCATGGCTCATGATTCCACCGTGTTTGCAAGGATCGGGCCGACTGTTTCGATCAAAAGCCCCACCTCCTCATCTCGGACCGTCCGGAGATCCAGGAGGACTTTCTCTTCCTTGATCCGCCCCACGACGGCGGGATCTGTACGCCGCAGGGCGGCCTCGAGCCGATGCGGGGGGTGCTGAGGCGATTGGAGCGCAACACAATACGTTGGGAGGCTCTCGGTAGGAAGCGCACCCCCGCCGACTTCCGACCGCTGCTCCTCCATCGTCACCTGCATTGATGGGTGCGCCTTCGCCTGCAAAGCATCACGGACTCGTTCCGCACGTTGGCGGATCTGTTCGAGGGGGCAGGTGATCATCGCGAGGGTGGGGATGGTAGCGAGACCCCCTTCCCCCTCGAGATATGCCCGCAGGGTCGCTTCGAGGGCTGCGAGCGAGAGCTTGTCAATGCGTACGGCGCGGGCCAGCGGATTTTTCCGCAGGCGCTCGATGAGGGTCTTTTTCCCGACGCAGAGTCCTGCCTGGGGTCCTCCCAAGAGCTTATCACCGCTGAAGGTAATCAGATCGACCCCCGTCTGCACAGCCTCCTGGACCGTCGGCTCTCCCTTCAGCCCGAACGGCGTGAAGTCGGTGAGGGCGCCACTGCCCATGTCCATCATCACCGGGACCCCTCGCCGCCGACCCAACGCCACAAGTTCCGGGAGAGAGACTTCACTGGTGAAGCCGATGATCTGAAAGTTGCTGGGGTGGACTTTCAAGAGGAGCGCGGTGCGTTCCCCGGTCGCCTCTTCGTAGTCTTTGAGATGGGTCCGATTGGTGGTCCCGACCTCCCGGAGAATTCCGCCCGCCTTCCGCATCACGTCCGGGATGCGAAAGGAGTCCCCGATCTCGATCAATTCACCGCGCGAGACCACGACCTCTTGACCTTCGGCGATCGTATTGATGCTGAGCAGGACCGCGGCCGCGTTGTTGTTGACCGTTAGGGCGGCTTCGGCACCCGTAATGCGAGTAAGGAGTCCTTCCACGTGCAGCTGGCGCGAGCCTCTGGTTCCCTGGCCAAGGTCGAATTCTAAAGTCGAATAGTGCTGCGCGACTTCTCGCACGCGAGCCTCTGCCTCGGACGAAAGGGGGGCCCGGCCCAGGTTGGTATGCAGGATGACCCCTGTAGCATTAATCACACGGCGGAGGCTCGGACGGGCTCGGTGCACCACCTTCAGAGAGATCTGGCCAAGTAGGATAGAGAGGTCCGGGGGGGAAGCCTCTGCCTTCTGGCGAAGCAGGGCCAGAAGTTGCTGCCGGCATTCCTCCAGGGTCTCCCGGATCGCTTCGACCACAAGCCATCGGGGATGCGATTCAAGGATCCGCTGGACAACCGGTTCTTGGAGGACTTCGTCAACTGCGGGAATCTGTCGGAGGAGCAGACCCGGTTGCTGCTCAGGGGAAGGCATATACGGCCTCTTTCCAGGAATTGATTAGCCTTTCCAATATCATACCTTCCGGCCCCCTGCAACGCAAATTCCCGCTGGAACTGGAAAGACAAAAGCCACCCGGAGGTGGCTTTTGGTTGGGGAGTACCTCCTGTCTACGAAACTTCCCGCACCGCTCCCGCGCGTCGAACCTGATAGCACGGCCGGCAATAGACCGGGCGATCGGGCATGGGCCGGAAGGGGACGGTCGTCCGTTGGCCGCATTGAGAGCAGACCGTCTCAAACACCTCGCGCTGTCCGGGGTTCAGCCCGCTTCCCCGCCTCATCGCCTTACAACTCTTACATCGTTTCGGCTCGTTCGTGAACCCTTTCTGGGCGAAAAACTCCTGTTCCCCAGCGGTGAAGGCAAACTGCTTCCCACAATCCATGCACACCAAAATCTTATCTTGAAAAGACATGATTCCCCTCCTCAGATCTCAGACCGTGCAGTTGTGACTCGCGAGCGGTGGTACATCCTCCTTATGTTATGTTCGCATGGACACCTCCTTGCTTGGCTTACCGTTGTATCCCTAAGCGGGGAAAGATGAGCTCGTGTACGCGTTTCACCTGTGCCCGGGCATAGCGCCACGCTTCTTCTTTCCGCGCGCCTTCGGTTTGGTACGGCGTATCGGTCAAAGAGGTTTCTGTGCACCCATGGCTCCGAAACTCCGGAAGAAAGGCGGGTGGGAGCTCTGGAGGGATCTCGACTCCCGTCATGAGTGCCCAGACTGCGGTCCAAGCACGCGGGACATTCCCGAGGGCGTAGCCGCCACCCCCGAGCGCAAGCCACCGGGGAGCCGCTTCCTTCAGGAGCGTAACAGCCCGGAGAAACCCACCCATCGTCAAGCGGAGGTTAGACAGGGGATCACTCCGATGGGCATCGATGCCTAATTGCGTGACGATAATATCCGGACGAAAGGCCTCGAGCACGGGAGGAACCGTCTCCTCGAAAGCCCAGATGAAGATCTCGTCGTCGGTCTCTGGGGCAAGGGGAATGTTGACCGAATACCCTTCCCCTTTTCCGGTCCCGATTTCCTCGGGGAAGCCGGTCCCGGGAAAGAGGGTGAGGCCTGTTTCATGGATCGAGACCGTGAGTACTTGATCCGTATCGTAGAAGGCATATTGGACGCCGTCGCCATGGTGGGCGTCGATGTCGACATAGGCAACGCGTAGCCCGCGGCTAATCAGATGACTAATCGCCACGGCAGCGTCGTCGATGTAACAGAAGCCAGAGGCGCGGTTCGATGCCGCGTGGTGCAGACCTCCGGCTATATTGAAGGCACAAGGGATCGCCTCGGAGGCCAAGAGTCGGGCTGCTTGGAGGGACGCTCCGGTCAACAGGGCGGAGAACGTGTAGAGACCCGGGAAGATGGGGTTATCTGATGTGCCGAGACCGAAGCGCCAGAGTTGGGGTTCGAGAATCCCATCGTCCGCCACCCGTAAGGCCTCCAGATACTCTTTCGTATGGAAG
>JBFHXD010000017.1:0-27052 GCA_041599135.1 Methylomirabilales bacterium (SeqCode)
ATGACAGAGAGAGGGATTGATGTTTCTCGGCAGTCGTCGAAGTCGTTGACCGATGCAATGCTCCGAGAGGCTGATTACGTCATCACTGTCTGCGGTCACGCCGATGAACATTGCCCGACTCTCCCCCCACGCGTCCAGAAACTTCACTGGGCAATCGAAGATCCTGCGAACATGGGCGTACGGGAGTCCGAAGAGGCACTCGCTGCCTTTCGTCAGGCTCGTGACGAGATTGAACGGCGCGTGCGTGAGTTCTACTCGACGTTGGCAAAATGGGCAGTGGAAAGCTGAAGGTGGGGTTAGCTAAACCAGCGTGAGAGCCGACTACGGTTCCGGGCGACCCAGCGATACACACACTTCGCTAGCCACATACCGCCCGGTGCATGAAAGGGGAAAGTCCTGAGAGATCCATGGGGAAGTCTCGCGAGCGTCTCGCGGACCGCGGCGGCACCGGTAAAAATGTGGCCCTGCTCGTCGATCAGATGAAGCTCATCCCGGCAGCGCTGTCGCGATATGCTTGGGAAGCGTCCTTCGAGGTCCGGCTCCTGGAACGAAAGCAGTGCGAGGTGCTTCCCACGATCCTTCCGGTGGACCCACCGGGCGAGGCGCCGTCAGAGACCTCAATCTCCGTCATAGATGACCGTGACTTTACGGTTCTCCACGCGTTCCACTGCTTCTCGTGTCCTTGACGCCCAGCGCTACAGTGCGATTGTGAGAAAATGGCCCACCGTCTAGTCAGGCCCAAGCAGCTGCTCGAGCTTGGCCCGGTCAAAGCCGACCACCATCTCGCCGTCGATGAGTGTCACGGGCGTCGCCCGTACTCCTAATTTCAGAAGTTCGTCCAGTGCCTGTTGGTCTTCTCGAATATTTTTCGCGGTGTACAGCACACCCTTTTGAGAAAGAAACTCTTTCTCCTGGTCACAGGCGCCTCAGCCGGGCTGGGTATAGACGATCACCTGTTTTGCCATAGTTTCCTCCTTTTCCGCATGCCGCCGGATCCCCGGACCCCCTTTCACGGTATCATCCTCGTTTCGTTTCTTCAAGGCGATGCAATGGAAAAACCTTGACAGGGCCGAGGACCGGACATAAAAGCGCTGCAAAGGCGGGTACAATTGTGAGTCGTATTCCCCCTTCACCGCCTGTAAGTTTTTGACAGTCCTGTCTTTCCTGAAATATTATCCAACGAGCGGATCGGGCGGTATGGTCGTGCCGGCTCCGGATCTTATGATCAGATCAACACGAGTCCCATCAACTTCCCCGAGGTACTGTGAAAGTGAAGCAGGCAATGCGAGAGAAAGGTAGTATCTGGAGGGCCAAAGGCAGTCTCGGAACATTCGGCGGTGTGTTCACCCCGAGCATCCTGACTATCCTTGGGATCATCCTTTTTCGGCGGCTGGGGTATGTTGTTGGAAACGCGGGCTTGGGATACACACTGGTGATCATTGGCTTGTCCAGTGCTCTCGCGGTTCTCACCAGTGTGTCTTTGGCTGCGAGCGCCACAAACCTGAAGGTCAAAGGTGGTGGGGTGTACTATTTAATTTCGCGCACTCTTGGTGTGGAATTCGGAGGTGCGATCGGCATTGTCCTCGTCCTTGCGCAGTCGGTCTCTATCGCGTTCTACTGTATCGGTTTCGGCGAGGCGGTGGCCGGGATGCTTCCGGACGGGAGCGAGGCTCTGCCCCAGATCATTGCCGGACTTGCGGTAGCATTCTTGTTCATGTTCGCTTGGTTGGGCGCAGATTGGGCGACCCGGCTTCAGTATGTCGTTATGGGCATACTGGCAGCCGCACTTGTCTCTTTCTTCGTCGGCGGGATGATTCACTGGGACCGGGCGGTCCTGGCTAACAACTGGGCGGCGCCTACTGGCAGCCCGAACTTCTGGATCCTTTTTGCCATTTTTTTTCCCGCGGTTACCGGCTTTACGCAGGGAGTGAGCATGTCCGGCGACCTCAAGGAGCCAAGCAAGAGCATAACTCTCGGCACCTTTATGGCAGTGGGGATATCGACGGTCGTGTACGTCGCTGCGGCGGTCGCGTTCGCCGCGGCGTCGCCCGGCGAGACCCTGATTCACGACTATGAAGCCATGAGGCATGTGGCCGGTGTTGACTGGCTCATTGATGCGGGGGTGATTGCTGCCACGTTGTCCTCGGCTATTGCCTCGTTTCTCGGCGCGCCCCGCATCCTACAGTCCATCGCGCAGGATCGCGTTTTTCCTTTGCTTTTACCATTCGCGCAGGGTGCAGGCCCGGCTGGGAACCCGCGACGCGGGGTCCTGCTCTCGGCCGGGATTGCCTTTGCCACAATCGGTCTTGGAAACTTGAACGTGATCGCGCCGGTCGTATCGATGTTCTTTTTGATCTCGTATGGCTTGCTCAACTATGCGACCTTCTTTGAGGCGCGGGCCTCGAGTCCCTCTTTCCGCCCCACGTTCCGCTGGTTCGACGCCCGCCTGAGTCTGCTGGGGGCGGTGGGGTGCCTTGCGGCAATGTTGGCTATTGATCTGGCAGCCAGCGCCGTCGCGATTGCCGTTCTCTTTGCTATTTATCAATACCTCCAGCGCACTGCCGGCCCGGCACGATGGGCAGACAGCCGCCGTTCCTATCACTTTCAGCGAGTTCGGGAGCATTTGTTCGCAGTGGGTGCCGAGCCAGAGCATCCGCGTGACTGGCGTCCGCGCCTCCTCGTCTTTTCGAAAGATCCCCGCAGGCGGGAGCGGCTTCTGCGTTTCTCCACCTGGATCGAAGGTGGGAGCGGCCTGACTACCATGGTGCGGGTTTTGGAAGGTGAGGCTGAACGGATGCGCCAGCGCCGCGCGGAGGCCGAAGCAGAGCTTCAGGCGGACATTGCGGAGCATGACCTGAAGGTATTTGGCTTAGTGGTGGTAGCCCCGGAATTCTTTTCGGGGGCTCAAACCCTGATGCAATCCTTCGGTATTGGACCGATCCGAGCCAATACCGTCCTTCTGAACTGGCTCGAGCAGATCCCTGAGGCCGAAGGCTCTTCAGGAGAGCGACGGTACGGACGTTATCTCCGCGCGGCCATCCGGCTGGGCTGCAATGTGGTCGTCCTAGATGCGAAGGATGACGAATGGGCGGTTATCGAAGCGCTACCGTACGAGGACCGAACCATCGACGTCTGGTGGTGGGGCAACGCGACAAGCCGTCTCATGCTTCTGCTCGCATACCTGATGACGCGAACAGAGGAGTGGGGCGAGGCAAAGATTCGGGTGCTCGCTCCAGCATCCGAGAAGGATTCAGGGCGTGTTCTTGAAAGCCTCAAGAAAACCCTTGAAGAGGTACGCATCACGGCGGAACCAGAAGTGGTCACGGAAATCAGTGCCGATGGCGTGGTTGGCCGGTCCGCCAGTACCGCTCTCGTGTTTCTTCCTCTATGTCTCCGAGGGAATCAACCGACGGATCCTTTTGGGGGACGACTCGAGGACCTGTTCTCTCGTCTCCCGGTAGTGGCTTCGGTTCTTGCAGCCGAAGACATCGCTCTGGACGTTGAGCCAGAGGAGGGGAAGGTTGCAGAGATTGCCGCGGCCCTTGACGCTGCTGCGGATGCTGAAAAGGAGGTTCAAGCGGCGGAGAAGGAGGCGGCGAAAGCAGCGGAAGTCGCAGAGCAAAAGCTCCGTGAAGCGCGAGCCGCGGCAGCGCATGGAAACGAAAGCGAGAGGGCAGAAATGGAAGCGGCTGCCCGTGAAGCGAGTGAACTTGCGAGCCGGGCTGCCCGGGAAGCGGTAGAGGCTCGGGCCAAAATGGAAGCAGCGATCCGGGAGGCTGAAGCGGTCGGAGCGAAATCCGGTAGCGAGGACCAGGAACCGGAAAGTTCAAAGACTGACGAAAAAGGCCCTCCGCAGACCTGAGTTTTGGCGAACCCCTACCCAAACTAACGAATCTTGACGAGTTATCAACACGTTCACGGTCCCTATTTCCAACTCCTTACAGACATATCCACAGCTTAATCCACAAAAACACAAGAAAATCAATCAGTTACGGCACTTTTTGCTTGACTTTTCCGGTAACGGTATGCTATATTTATACTGTAACTTTCCATGGCTGTCCTGAACGCCGGGCACATCTACCCGGCAGCTTACCAAGCCCCAGTCCACATCAACTTACAGCACTGCTGAGTCGCGCTTGACCCCTCGCGAGAGGAGGAAAGATATGAGTACACATATGCAGATTCAGGCACACCCAATTCAGCGCCGCCATCTGCGCTGGCGAGTATGGGGACCCGAGGGACGGATTGCTCCCCACCACACAGCCTCCTTCCTCAACATCAGCCAAGGCGGGGCCCTGATCGAACACGTGCATCCTGTCAGGCCCGGAAGCCTTTTGTTCCTCACCATCCTCGTCGACGAACGGGAGGTGAGACTGAAGTGCCGCGTGGTTTGGACAGAGGTTCAAAGCTATGAGGTCTGGCCCACAGGGGAGAAAGAACATGTCTACCGGACAGGACTGCAGTTTCTGGGACTCTCCGAGAAATCTCGGGGGCTGATCTCTGAATACATTGGTTTATTGAGAGAAGAAGATAAGGTAGGCCAGTGTAGCTAGTGCCGTTCCAACTTGATAAGCCGAATTTGAGCAGCCTGCCTTGCTGTAGGGGTCGTGATCGAGTGCAGCGAGAAAGTTGGCACAAATAGATAGTTGGAACGGCACTAGTGACAAGCCAACGCTGAAAACTCGCTCTTCATCTCGTGCGTCATGGCCGATTTCCCTTTCGAGCCCCACAACTCGCCTCCTCTCTCCATCCTCTCCTCCACATGTGAAGGAAAAGGCGGGCGCAAGTCAAGGCTTGCCCTCACCCGCCAGCACATATATATTTATTGGTAAGCTCATTCCCCAAAGCTGGAAGCCGGCTGGATTCCTACCTTGAGATTTTCTCGCCCGGGCCGATGCGTTGAGCGGCCGGGAGGAACTACCGTGAAAGACAGTTTCGGGACTGGCAGCATTCTCGAAATACGCGGGCAAAAATACCGCATCTGGCGTCTCGAGGCCCTCGAGAAGCGGGGATGGAGCATGACCCGTCTCCCCTACTCCTTGCGGATCCTGCTCGAGAACCTGCTGCGCCACGAGGATGGGATGGTCGTTTCGGCTGAGGAGATCGAGGCCCTTGCCCGCTTGGATCCCCAGGCCACCCCTACGCGCGAAATCGCCTTCACCCCGGCCCGGGTGTTGATGCAGGACTTTACCGGGGTGCCCGCGGTTGTTGATCTCGCAGCCATGCGCGATGCGATGCAGCGGATGGGCGGCGATCCCAAAAAGATCAATCCATTGCAGCCCGTCGAGCTCGTGATCGACCACTCGGTCCAAGTGGACGCCTTTGGAATGGCCGACGCCATTCGGATCAACGCCGAGCGGGAGTTCGAACGGAACCGCGAGCGGTATGCGTTCCTCCGGTGGGGGCAAAAAGCCTTCGACAACTTCCGGGTGGTACCCCCCAATACGGGCATCGTGCATCAGGTCAATCTCGAGTACCTCGCCCGCGTGGTCATGACGGCCTCAAATGGCGATAGGACCCGCCTTGCCTATCCGGACACGTTAGTCGGTCTCGACTCACATACCACGATGATTAACGGCCTCGGCGTCCTCGGTTGGGGCGTTGGCGGAATCGAGGCGGAGGCTGCGATGCTCGGTCAGCCAGTCTCGATGCTTATTCCCCAGGTCGTCGGATTTCGTCTTATCGGCCGACTGCGCGAGGGGGCGACGGCGACCGACCTGGTCCTTACGGTCACGGAGATCCTTCGCAAGAAGGGCGTGGTAGGCAAGTTCGTCGAGTTCTTTGGGCCGGGCCTGGCGAATCTGCCCCTGGCGGATCGCGCCACGATCGGCAACATGGCTCCAGAGTACGGAGCGACCTGTGGGATCTTCCCGGTCGATGCCGAGTCGCTCCGCTATCTCGAGCTCAGTGGACGCCCCCCGGAACAGGTGCGCCTCGTCGAGGCGTACATGAAAGAGCAAGCCCTATTCCACAATCCCGACACTCCTGAGGCGGAGTACGCGGACGTACTCGAGCTGGACCTCGGCACGGTGGAGCCGAGTCTCGCCGGGCCGCGGCGACCTCAGGACCGCGTAGGGCTTCGCGATGTCAAGGGTTCCTTCCAGAAGGAGCTTGCGACGATGCTCAAACCCACCGGTGGCCGGGCCAAGGCGGCCGCCACCGACGTGGGCCGGTGGGAGGGCGAGGGGGGAGATCCGACACGGGTGGCGGTGGCAGAACCGGAAGGAGCGACCGGCGTCCGCACGCGGCTCAACGGTGATGAGTTCACACTCAACCACGGCTCGGTCGTGATCGCGGCCATCACCAGCTGCACGAACACCTCGAACCCCTCGGTGATGCTGGCGGCCGGCCTCTTAGCCAAGAAGGCGGTAGAACGGGGCCTCACGTCGAAGCCATGGGTCAAGACGAGCCTCGCTCCCGGCTCAAAAGTCGTGAGCGACTACCTGAAAGAGGCGGGACTCGATCCCTACCTTGAGGCGCTTCGCTTTTACGTGGTTGGGTACGGGTGCACGACCTGCATCGGGAATAGCGGGCCGCTCCCGCCAGCGATCTCACGCGCCATCCAGGAGGGCGGGCTGGTGGCGGCCTCCGTCCTCTCCGGAAATCGCAATTTCGAGGGTCGGATTCACGGGGAGGTCCGCGCAAACTACCTCGCCTCGCCGCCTCTCGTGGTGGCCTACGCCTTGGCGGGGCGCGTCGATATGAATCTGGCCGAGGAGCCCCTGGGTGTCGACAAGGACGGCAAGCCGGTCTTCCTACGGGACATCTGGCCCACACAGCAGGAGGTGGCCGACGCGATTCGGGCCGGGGTACGATCCGAGATGTTCCGGAAGACCTACGGGGACGTGTTTACGGGCGATCCGCAGTGGCGCGAGCTGCCGGTGCCGAAGGGCGATACCTACGCTTGGGATGACGCCTCCACGTATGTAAAGCACCCGCCATATTTCATCGACATGTCACCGCAGCCCGCACCGGTGACGGACATCCTCGGGGCCCGGGCTCTCGCGGTCTTGGGCGACAGTATTACCACGGACCACATTTCGCCAGCCGGCTCGATCCATCCGGACAGCCCCGCCGGCCAGTACCTGATCGCGCGCGGGGTGACTCCGCCAGACTTCAATTCGTACGGGTCGCGCCGCGGCAACCACGAGGTGATGATGCGCGGGACCTTTGCCAACGTGCGGCTCAGGAACCAGCTTGTCCCCGGGGTCGAGGGTGGGTTCTCCCTCCATTTGCCGGATGGGGAACAGATGTCGATCTATGACGCGGCGATGAAATACAACAAGGAAGGAATCCCACTAATCATCTTGGCTGGGAAGGAGTACGGTTCTGGCTCGTCCCGGGACTGGGCGGCGAAGGGGCCACGGCTACTCGGGGTTCGGGCAGTCATCGCAGAGAGCTACGAACGGATTCACCGCAGCAATCTGGTGGGCATGGGGGTCGTGCCGCTCGAATTCAAGTCAGGTGAGTCGGTGAAAAGTCTCGGGCTGGACGGCCACGAGTTATTGGATATCGTCGGGCTAGCCGAGCGTCTCGAAAGCGGCTTCAAAGGCGAGCGAGATGTCACCGTTCGCGCAAAGTGGCTAGACGGCAAAGAGACCAGCTTCACCGCCACCGTCCGGATCGACACACCACAAGAAGTCCGGTACTACCGTCACGGCGGCATCCTGCACTACGTCCTGCGTAAGTTGGCTGGCGTGTCGTAGCGGGGGACCGCCGGATTCTCCATTCAAAAGTCTAGGCCGAGCGCTCAACCACGGACCTCGGCTTTCTTGTTATTTTCTGTGGATCCGGTCAGCTTGAGCCAAAGATCCGAGCGAGGTCGGGGGTGAGGAGCCACTGCAACCGGAAGCCTCCGTCGATCCTGTCGAGACAGGCGATTGCGCCCGCCTTGAACTGGAGGACTTCTCGCTCGGAATCGCCGAGAATGAGGGCCGAGGCGAGGCGGCTTAGATGTGGCAGGTGCCCCACGAGCATCAATGGCTCCCTGGCTGCTTCGATCACGGCGCGGGCTTTGTCCGGATCATCCATGGGGGCCAATCCTTCCATCTCGTGCATACCCCGCGAAGGCAAGAAGTGTTCGGCCAAGATTTCTGCCGTCTGCCGAGCGCGGAGCTTGTCAGAGTGGTAAATCTCTGCGATTCGGAGTCCTATGGCCTTGACGTGGCGGGCCATTCGCATGACTTCGTCGCGGCCGCGGTCGCTCAGCGGTCGCGCCGGATCTTCGGTCTCAGCCTTTGCTTCGCCGTGTCGCACCAAGTAACAATGCATTGGACTAGGTCTAGCTCACCAAGCCGGTCCAGAGGGCTAGAGCAAAGGAGAGGACCGTCAGGAGGATGCAGGCAGTTGCACCCAGGTGGTGGGCGGGCTGTTCTCGCTGGAGGTCCCCGTAACCCAGAAGCATCGCCGCCAGGTACCCCCCAATGAAGCCGCCGGCGTGGGCGAAATTATTCACCCCAGCCATCAGGAAACCAAAGATGAAGAGAACGAGTGCCCATTGCCCGTACTGACGAAAGACCATTACGCCGAACGTTCCGCCGCGGGTACGCCCATAGTGGACCATGGCACCAAAGAGACCAAAAATTGAACCCGAAGCACCGATGGTGAATGGTATGCCGATCCAATTAGACGCAACGAATCCGAGAACGCCCGCCACCGTGAAGATCACGATCAGGCGTGAGCGGCCGTAGACACCTTCAAGCGCGGGCGCAAGCTGGTGGATCCACAGCAAATTGAAGAGAATGTGGAGGAGACTTCCGTGGAGGTAGATTGCAGTAAAGAGCGTCCACCAGCGGCCGAGGGCCCATGCGTAGGCACCCGTCATTCCGAGGGCGTTGAGGGCTGCTCCGCTGGGCGCGAGAAAATCGAACGGGTTGTGCAGGCGCATGGCAGTACGCGGATCGAGAAGCAGGGAGAGACCGTAGGCGGCGATACAGACCCCCATGACGACCCGGACAAAGTTGAGTTCGCCGAGGAGGCGCGTAATACCCGGGCCAAAGCCCCACAGCCCCGGGTTTCGCCGCCCGCAGTAAAAACACGTAGTCGCATCTATACTGTTTAGCTTTCCGCACGACGGGCAAACGCTCGATCCCGAGGCTTTCCGAAACATATCTAAACCTCACTCGAACATTTATACCGTGTCTCGTTCGTGTGGTCCAATGTTTTACTGCGCGGACGCTGGCTACAGCGATGGTTTGGACTCCGGGTTGTGCGGAGCGGGTTTGAGAGCTATACTGACTTGTCACTGCTCTCCCAAGGCAGCAGAATTGCATGCAGAGCGAAAGACGGGGAGGAGATCACCGGAAACTCAGAGCTGGAGGTCGAATGAAACCGGTTGTTTTCAGGATCCTTGTACTGATGCTGGTTGTGAGCCTTGTTCACGGAGGCTTTCCCAGCACAGGTGTACCAGGGGAGTCGACTTCACAGTCCTCGAGCCCCCCAGCGAAAACGTCGGTGTCCTACGACCTCACGATGCTGCTGGCGACCCTGGCCGAGCTGACCGGTTGGCCTGTCTCAGACTGGCCAGTTCCCCAGATCCTCCAGTCACCATCCGAGGCCTTTCAGGGCTGGACACAGCTCAACCGCCGTAGCTACTTCGGCCAGTACGATCCTGAGAAAAACCGGGTCTTCTTAAATCTCAACTGTCTCTCCAAATTCCCCGAATACCCGGCGGCGTATTGCCAGGCCGTCCTCTTTCACGAGCTGGTGCACTGGGGACAGTATCATTCGGGAATCGAAGAGGAGATGAGTGGATCAGAGCAGGAACACCAGGCAACGGACTATGAGAAGCGTTTTGTACGGGAGAGGTTGGGGATTTTAGATATGTTTCCGCCACCTTCCCCGAATCGGGTCCACCTTCCCCAACGGATGATACCGATCCGCGTGGTTGGCCCTCCCCAGCGTGTGTTGGTCACAGATGAGGTTGGACACCGCCATGGGCTGTGGATCGTGACAGGCAACTGGATCGAGGCGCGTACGATGAAACGGTACGAGGCCGAGGTCATCCATCACGGTGGACATTGGGTGGGGGTACGGATCTTTCAGGTGGAGCCAAGACGGGGGAGACGTTTAGTGGAAGCCTGGTGGGATGCGGGCTACATCCCGCCCCGGAAAGGTATCAGCCTGGACATCATATTTCCAACGGATCCGGTCTATCGGGCCCGATGGGTGCAAGTTCGATAATCATCTCTTTTTCATTTAGGAATCGCGATGACGCGTTCGGTGAGGACCGAAGATGGATCCTCAGGATCGGCGAAGATGGTGAAAGAAATCAACCGCCAATCCGTGGAGAGCTTCTTGACAAGTAGCTTCGCTCCGGACACCCAGGAACCTTCTTCCGTTTTGACTTCGAACGTATAAGCACTCCCTGCTGACTCCTGACACCCCCGAACGATAGGGGTGGAATCCGTCTTTTCTGTCACCCAATCTTTGGGAAAGGTAATCCAGTATCCCACGCGCGGGAACGCCGCGGAAGACATGGGGTCTCGAACGACGATCCGGAGAAGGTGACCACGAAATGGTTCGACGTAGGTCACGATCCAATCGCGGATTTCGGCGCATACCTCGGTAAACTCCGTAGCCTGAAGGCGCTCCGCCCCCGGGCCGATACTCAGCCCGACGACGAGACACGACGCAATCAGAAGAAGTAACCTCTTCATCCACAACACACGCACACTCCTTTGCGTGCGCCCCTGGACACAGTACTATCCCGTACCTGGGTTCGTGTGTCAAGGGAGCCGCGCGGCACGGAGGCTTGACGGTCGTCGGCGCGTGGAGGTGTATCAGGGCGACCCTTTTCGCGAAAATTGGAATGAGTTGCGGTTAAGGCGTCAACCGACCCTGCGACCTTTGCGCCTTGAAACTCAGGGGCTGGGCCGGTATTATGATCGCGAGGGATAGAGATCGTTGGTGATCCCTGACATGGTCCCACCGGAATCCGTGCAACGCCAATTTCACACTGAATCCTCCACGAGGTGAGGGATGCCGCAAACGAAGACCATGTTGATCAACATGGGCCCGCAACACCCCTCGACCCATGGAGTTTTACGGCTCGTGCTCGAGCTTGATGGGGAGGTAGTGGTCAAGGCCACTCCCCACATCGGCTACCTGCATACTGGTATGGAGAAGATCATGGAGTCGAAGCGGTACCAACAAGCCATTACCGTCACGGATCGCTTCGACTATCTAGCGCCCCTGTCTAACAACCTGGCTTTCGTGTTGAGCGTCGAGAAGTTGCTGGGGATCGAGGTTCCGGAGCGGACCAAGTATATTCGAGTGCTCCTCACGGAGCTGACCAGGATCAAGAGCCACCTTGTGGCGCTCGGGACGATGGCCCTGGAGATCGGCGCCCAGAGCGTGTTTCTCTACACCTTTCGGGAGCGAGAGAAGATCCTGGATATCTACGAAATGGTCAGTGGGGCCCGCATGATGTCGAGCTACTTCCGGATCGGGGGACTCATGGCCGATCTTCCCGAGGGCTTCGATCAAGCGGTCCAACGAATCTTGCGGGAGTTTCCCGCTTGCTTCGACGAATACGAAAACCTCCTGACGAATAACCGACTCTGGATCCAGAGGGTCAAAGGGATTGGGGTCATCAAGGCGGAGGAGGCCATTGCGTGGGGCTTGTCCGGCCCAAATTTGAGGGCGAGCGGGGTTCCCTGGGACCTGCGGAAGTCAAACCCCTACTCCGGGTATGAGCAATTCGAATTCCAGATCGCCCTTGGACAGGATGGCGATGCCTACGAGCGGTATCTGGCCCGGATCTTCGAGATGCGGCAGTCGCTCAAAATCGTGGAACAAGCCCTTAAGGATATGCCGGGAGGGCCGATCAATATCGACAATCCCAAGATCGTACCGTCGCCGAAGAAGGTGGTCCGACAGAGCATGGAGGCCTTGATTCACCACTTCCTCCTTTACTCGCACGGGTTCGATGTACCCGCGGGAGAAGCTTATGTCCCGGTGGAGGGGCCCAAGGGGGAAGTGGGGTTCTACGTGGTGAGTGATGGGACCAACAAACCGTGGCGCGTCAAGCTCCGTCCCCCGTCGTTCGTTAATATCCAGGTCCTTCCTAAACTCATCGAGGGGCATATGCTCGCCGATGTCGTGGCCATCGTCGGGAGTATTGATTTCGTCATGGGGGAGGCAGATCGGTAGAGATCTTGCCTTTGATCAGGCCTGTTCGCAGCGGTGGACTGAGGACCGGTGTATGAACTCCCGGGCACTAATGCTTTGGACGCAACTCATGAAGACTGTTCCGTCCGACAATGAATACGCACTGACAGCCAAGCGAATGCTCGCTCGGGTCCGCGCGTCCGAAGCCCGCCTCCAAAGTGCCACCCCAAAGAATACGTAAGATCCGAAATTCCAGCTTGTCTTGAGGCCGCGCGGATTATACGATGGGCCACTGACGGGGCCCCCGGTGATCGGAGGCGTGTGAAGGATGATCGCGGTTGAAGAGGCCAGGCAGATTGTTCTTACCTCGGTCGAGAAGGTCGGTTGGGAGTATGTAGAGCTGCTGGAGGCGCTCGATCGGATTTTGGCCGAGGATATCACCGCGCCCGAGCCAATCCCCCCGTGGGACAACGCGGCCATGGATGGATACGCCATCCGTGCTGAGGAGACGCGCGGCGCGGGCCCAGAGCAGCCGGTTCTGCTCAAGGTGGTCGGGACTGTGGGGGCGGGTCAGATCTTCGATGGCGCGCTCGAAAAGGAACAGGCGATCAGAATCATGACCGGCGCCCCCATGCCTCGGGGAGCGGATGCCGTGATTCGCCAGGAGGACACGCAGACCTCCGGTCAGGACGTGTCAGTTTTGCGGGATGTCCGGCCCGGACAAAATGTTCGCTATGCGGGTGAGGATGTCAAGGCTGGAGAGCAGGTCCTTAGGACAGGAACTGTTTGTCGGCCCGGGGTGATTGGACTCTTGGCCGCAATCGGGAGAGGACGGGTCGCGGCGTACCATCGACCCCGGGTCGGCATCCTGGCCACCGGGGACGAGCTGTTGCGATGGGACGAGGCCCCTTCGCCTGGAAAGATTCATAACAGCAATAGCTATGCGCTGGCGGCCCAGGTGCAGCAAGCTGGTGGAGTGCCGGTGCTGCTGGGGCCGGTGGCCGACGCGAGGGAGTTACTCGTCGAGCGTCTGCGCGAGGGAATCCGGTTAGATTTGCTCTTGACGACCGGAGGGGTTTCAGTCGGGGAATATGATCTTGTGGTCGAGGCGCTCAAGGAATTGGGGGCGGACATACGTGTCCGAAAGGTCCACATGCGTCCGGGTAAGCCGTTCACCTTCGCCCTCCTCGAACACAAACCGATCTGTGCGCTGCCTGGCAATCCAATCTCTTGCATGGTCACCTTTGAACTGTTTGTTCGGCCCGCGCTCAGAAAGATGCAAGGCTCCCGCAGTCTCCTCCCGACAGAGATCACCGCCGCCGCCGCGCAGTCGATTCCTAACAAGGATCGCCGCCCCGCTTACCTGCGGGTGGTCCTGACCCGGACCGATGCGGGACTGACCGCATGTCTCACCGGGGATCAGGGCTCCGCGATGCTGCACTCTATGGCCCACGCCGATGGCCTCGCGGTCATCCCGGGCGAGACCGAGATCCCAGTGGGGAGCCAGGTCCGCGTTCTCCTTCTTGCCGATGAAATGGCAGTCACTCCTTCCGCACTTCATCACTGATGCCCCGCACGGATTAACCAATGGGATATCGTAGCCTTAGGGAATGTGTCGTCGATCTCGAGCGCAACGGTCAGCTTGTGCGCGTGATCGAAGAAGTTGATCCCTACCTCGAGATGGCCGAGATTCAGCGACGTGTGTACGACGTGAAGGGTCCTGCAGTCTATTTTGAAAACGTCAAGGGCTGTCGATTTCCTGCGGTGTGCAACCTCTTCGGGACCCTCGAGCGTTGCCGCTTCATTTTCCGGGATACGCTTGAGCGGACGAAAAAGATCGTCCAGCTCAAAGCTGATGCCTCGAACTTCTGGCGTGCACCCTTCACCTTTGCGACGTCGCCTTTCACGGTCCTGAATTCCTTGCCGCGAAAAGTATCGGGGGGACCAGTGCTTGAGGAGATTACCACCATTGAACAGCTTCCGCAGATCCAGAACTGGCCCGACGATGGTGGTCCTTTCATCACATTAGGCCAGGTGTACACCGAGGACCCGGACAAGGGTGGCGTGATGAAGTCAAATCTGGGTATCTACCGGGTGCAACTCGCCGGGAATCAGTACACAGTAGGAAAGGAAGCCGGCCTCCACTACCAGACCCACCGCGGGATCGGCGTCCACCACGCCGCAGCCATACGTCGGGGTGAATTACTCAAGGCAAGCATTTTTGTCGGTGGACCACCAGCCCATACCTTTGCCGCGGTCATGCCCCTGCCTGAAGGGCTTACCGAACTACTCTTTGCCGGCATGCTAGGAGGCCGCCGATTCCGTTACACGCTGCGGGACGGTTTCGTCATCTCGGCCGATGCGGACTTCTGTATCACCGGGACCGTCGATCCGAAGCGAACGCTTCCGGAGGGTCCCTTCGGGGACCACCTCGGATATTACAGCCTCTTGCACGATTTTCCCGTCCTCGAGGTCGAAAAACTCTATCATCGCAAGGACGCCATCTGGCCCTTCACGGTCGTGGGCCGTCCGCCCCAGGAGGATACGTCCTTCGGTGCGCTGATTCACGAGATCACGCAGCCGATGGTTCCCATAGAGCTTCCCGGCGTGAAGGCGATCCACGCGGTGGACGCAGCTGGAGTTCATCCTCTTCTGCTCGCCATTGGCAGCGAACGGTACGTTCCCTACGGCGAGAGAATCCCGCAGGAAATCCTGACCATGGCGAATGCCTTGCTCGGCTTTGGCCAGTGCTCCCTCGCGAAGTATCTGTTCATCGTTGCAGGCGAAGACAATCCCGAACTGGACATCCACCGTATCGAAGAGTTCCTCGGCCACGTGTTGGAGCGCGTCGACTGGACGCGAGACCTGCACTTCCAGACCCGCACGACCATCGATACGCTTGACTACTCGGGAACAGGGCTCAACGCGGGGTCGAAGCTGGTCATCGCCGCAGCCGGAAGCAAGAAACGGGAGCTGGTGAGAAAAGTCGCGGAGGGTTTTACGTTACCGGATGGTTACTCTGAAGTTGCCCTGGTAATGCCGGGAATTCTTGTCGTGCAAGGACCACCATTTTCCGATTATGAGAAGGTCGAGAAAGAAATCAAGACGTTCACAAGCTTTCTCGACGAGTGCTGCAACCTTGAAGGCATCCCCCTCATCGTTCTCGTCGACGATGCTGAATTCACCGCGAGGACCCTCAGGAACTTCCTTTGGGTGACATTCACCCGCTCGAATCCTTCCCACGATGTCCACGGCGTGAGCAGCTTCAGCGAGCACAAGCACTGGGGATGCCGAAAATCCCTGATCATTGACGCGCGGCTCAAGCCCCATCATGCCCCACCCCTCATCGAGAACCCCGACGTGACCAAAAGAATCGACGCCTTGGCCACGAAAGGGAAGAGCCTGCACGGCATCTTGTAGCCCACGCACATCCTCTATCGACAGATAGGTCGACCAGTAAATCGTTCTCTCGGTCGCTATAGTGGCGGGAGAATGTGTCCGGATTCTCGTCGGAATTGCGAAAATTGTGCGTTGCCGTAATCCTGGGATGAGAAAGGTTTGCACAGAACGCCATCACCACCTGACACCTCTTCTGGCACTGAGGAGACCGCAGACCTCAGTGTTGCTGATAACCTGTTGACAATAGAGGGTTAGGGCCATTCATGGGGTGGAGTATTTGGCACCAAAAATGCACAAATACACGACACAGGGGGCAGCACATATGGGAAACATCCTGCTTGCTGATGACAAGCATGAGTCTCGGGTACGGTTGCAGAGCCTGCTAGAAGCTCAAGGACTGAGAATGGTTACTGCATGCAGCCTCGGTATGGCCCTGCCGATGGCTTTGTCCGACCCTCCAGACCTTGTCTTCCTCAGCATGAGTCGCTCCAAGGAGGAAGCATGGACGGTCTGTCAGGCTCTCAGAAAATCCTGTCCAAAAGCGAAGATCCTCCTGTGGGTCGAGGGAGAGCCGGCCGACGAGGATATCGCATTGGGCCGAGAAGCCGGGGCCGACGAGGTGATTTCGGAGATCCATAATGAGTCAGACCTCTCCAAATTTTTGGAGGCCGGATTAGCCGAGTACGCGGTCACCTGTCCTCAGTGTCAATCCGGCTTCTCTCTCCAGGAAAGACCGGTCCCGGGCGCCAGGGTCGAAGCCCAGTGTCCCCAGTGCGACTTTCTCATTGGGGTGTTCCATCAGGGACCGGAAGCGGTCACGGTGGGTCCTCCCATTAATGGGCGAGCCAAGATCCTCGTCGTGGAAGACACCAAGCTATTCCGAGCCTACCTCACCGACATATTGGCAGAGGCGGGGTTTGATGTGGTGACAGCTCAAGACGGTGTAGAGGCCCTGGAATACCTGATGCAGGAGCCTCCCGACTTGGTCATCACCGATGTCCTTATGCCTCGGATGCACGGCTTCGATCTGTGTCGCAGGATCAAGGATCAACCGGAGACCGCCTCAGTGCCGGTCATTATGATGACCCAAGTGTACACGCGGGAACACCATGCACAGGAAGCCCGCGGGTTGTACAGGGCAGATGATTACATCACCAAGCCTTTCGAGCGTGACGACCTCCTCGCCTGCATTCGCCGGTTCCTTCCGCACAGCTTCTAGATCTTTCTTGACAGCGACGAGTGACTCGGGGTATGTACCACAGCACATCGACAGAAGAGGCTGCGTGTAGGGAAGGTGGTGTATCCCCAAAGGGGGAGAATCCACTGCTGCCCCGCAACTGTAAGCGGTGATGAAATCCGCACAGGCCACTGTCCCGCGAAGCGGGATGGGAAGGCGCGGAGAGTAAAGGGATCCGCAAGCCAGGAGACCTACCCAGCCTCGCGGAATCATTCAGGCCTTCCGAGGGGAAGGGCCACCGCGTGAACTGGGAGTGGTGCCGAAAGGCACCGCGGATCTTAAAGCAGCGGGAGCCCCAACCTTGAGGGTTGGGGCTTTTTGTATTGGGGGATAGTAAAGATTCCACGGGTCGAGCGTGCATATGACCGGTTGGCCGATTTGGTCCGCACCCATCTCGACATGCCCGCGACTTTTTGCCTGCTTGAGGGAAAGCGATGATGCGTGTGATCTTCTTAATCCTGCTGTCAGTGTTGACGGTCCAGGCGGCGACTCTTGAGGATATGGTCGGCCGGCAGGTCGAGATCCAGACGCCGCCCCGTCGGATCGTCTCATTAGCGCCCAGCCTCACCGAGATCCTCTTTGCGCTTGGCGCAGGGGATGCGCTTGTGGGGGTGACGGACTTTGATAACTATCCACCTGAGGTCAGGGAGAAGCGCAGCGTGGGCGGGGGAATCGATCCGAATCTCGAGGTGATCGTCGCACTCCGACCGGACTTGGTTTTTTTGGCTGCTGATGCGAATCGGTGGGGAACGCTCGTCCAACTGGAACGGCTGAACATCCCAGTCTATGGTGTCAAGCCGATAGGGGTTGAGGGGGTTTTTGACTCCATTGAGAAGGTCGGCGAGGCGGTCGGGAGGCGGCAGCAGGCAGAGGCATTGATTGCCAAGATGCGCCGCCGCCTAAACGCCGTTTCGGAGAAAGTTGGGGAGCTTGACAAGCCCAAAGTCTTGTACGCGGTCTGGATCGACCCCCTGATCGTGGCAGGCCGCGAAACTGTCATCCATGATTTAATCCGGCTGGCCGGAGGAACGAACGCGGTGAGAGAACGTGGATTCCCCCGGTTAGATCTAGAGGCGGTGTTCAACCATCCACCCGACCTGATCCTCCTGGCCTTTGACCGGGGCGGCCTCGGCTATCGGGAGATTCTGCCTCATTTGCCCGGCTGGAGAGACATTCCAGCAGTCCGCCAGGGAGCGATTCGGGTCATTGACGCAAATGTGATGAATCGTCCTGGACCCAGGATTGTGGAGGCAGTCGAGGTCTTGGCCCGTGTGCTCCACCCTGAGGTCTTCGGCGAGGGTAGCCCATGACACTTGTCCGTTTGCTTACGGTCGTGGGGACATTGGCTGCCGGCCTCTTGGCAGCGATCCTTATCGCCCTCTCGGTCGGGACGGTCCGGGTCGGATGGACCGAGACCGCAGCAATCCTCTTCGGAAAGATTCTCCCCATCCCCGTCTCCTGGACAGAGACCCAAGAGAGCATCATTGTCGGCCTCCGTCTGCCCCGAACGCTGCTGGCTGGTATTGTCGGTTCCGCCTTGGCGTTGGCGGGTGCGGGGTTTCAGGCAATCTCCCGAAACCCCCTGGCCGACCCGTATGTGCTGGGCGTCTCAAGTGGGGCTGCCTTTGGGGTCGTTAGCGGGGTCGTGACTGGGCTTGCCACAGGGAGCGCGTTTCTCTTGCTTCCCCTGTTCGGTTTTGGTGGCGCACTAGTGGCGGCGGTCGCCGTCTATGCGATCGCGAGCATAGAAGGTCGGCTTCCCATCCAAACCCTTCTGCTCGCCGGGGTGGTGGTTTCGCTCTTCTTTGCCTCGGCTATTATGATGGCCTCGTCGTTGATCCAGGCGGAAGAACTTCAGGGAGTCGTCTTTTATCTCATGGGTCATTTGCGCGTCGTGAGTTACCCCACCATTGCCGCCGTCGTCGGCTGCCTGGTGGCTGGAACCGCGCTGATTTATAGCCAGGTCCTCCCCTTGAATCTCTTGTCGGCCGGCGAAGAGGCTGCATCGCAGCTCGGAGTGGAACCGGAGCGGGTGAAGCGTATCATCTTTCTCGGATGCTGCCTGGTGACCGGTGCTGCGGTCTCGGCAAGTGGATCCATCGCTTTTGTGGGCCTGATGGTTCCCCACGCCGTCCGCCTCTGTCTTGGGCCGGATAACCGTCTAGTCATCCCGGCCTCACTCCTCGGCGGGGCCATCTTTCTCATCCTGGCGGATACCGTGGCCCGAACCGTGGCAGCGCCTGTGGAGATCCCGGTTGGGGCGATCACTGCCTTTTTGGGTGCTCCCTTCTTTGCCTATCTGCTTCGGAGCAGGTATCGGAGTATCTATCCATGAAGGCGGTCGAAGTTCAAAACCTTTCCTTTAGCTATCGCAATGGCCGAGTCCTGCACGGGGTTTCTTTCACTGTCGAGGCGGGCGAGATTTTAGGAGTGATCGGGCCCAACAGCGCAGGCAAGACGACACTGTTGCGTCTGCTGAGCCGGGTCCTCGCCCCAGAGGCGGGGACGATTTTACTCTTTGATCGCGATCTTACTGTCATGACGAAACGGGAGGTTGCTCGGCATGTCGCCGTGGTCCCACAGGAATTTCAGGTGGCGTTCCCCTTTACCGTGGAGCAGGTGGTCGCTATGGGACGCTACCCCTACGCTCGGGGGATCGGACTCGAAAGCGTAGAGGATTGCCAGGCCGCGCAGCACGCCCTGCACGAGACCGGGACCGCGCACCTCGCCCGGAAGTATCTAGACCAACTCTCGGGCGGCGAGAAGCAACGGGTCGTCATCGCCCGGGCGTTGGCCCAGGAACCCCGGCTCCTGCTCCTCGATGAACCGATGGCGCACCTCGATCTTAACCATCAGCTAGAGATTCTGAGGCTCCTCAAACGGTTCAAGGAGGAGCGCGGGATTACCATCATTCTGGTCTCCCACGATCTCAATGCGGCGGCAGAGTGTTCGGACCGACTCCTGCTCCTCAAGAGCGGGGAGATCCTCACTACGGGCCGTCCGAAGGAGGTGATGCGGCCGGAAATTTTAGAGAAGGCCTATGACTGTCCCATCTGGACCGGCACGGACCCCGAGACGGGTTCAATCCGTATCCTCCCGCGGCTGTAAGGGGTCTGAGGCTGACGGTACGCGTTCCTTAGCTGTGAACAATGAACACTGCACTGTGAACTGTGGTCCCCTCGGATCAAAGGGAAGCTGGTGTAAATCCAGCACGGTCCCGCCACTGTAAGTGGAGAGCCTTCCTGCAACATGCCACTGTCCCGAGTTCATCGAGGGATGGGAAGGCGCAGGGGGGCGATGATCCACGAGTCAGGAAACCTTTTCCAGGGGAAAGCGAACATCACTTTCGCGGAAAAGGAGGTGTTCTATGCGTTCTAAGGGTTTCACGATTTGGCTGCTGGCAGGGATTCTCAGCGGGTTTTTGATCGGGACAGCCTGGGCCCAGGAGAAAACAGAGGAAAAGGAAAAACTTGAAGAGCAGGGCGTTTCTCGCCTCTCGGAGATTGTCGTCTCGGCCACTCGCCTCCGCGACGTGTTGGTAGATGTCACGCGAGTCCCGGCTCAGGTCCGGGTCGTGACCGAGGAGAAAATCGAATCGTCGGAAGCTAAGACAGTGGCGGAGGTTATTCAGTACCAACCTGGGATTACTCTCTACGACCTAGTCGGCAATGCGTTTGAACCCACGGTGGAACTGAGGGGTTTCAGTGGAGAACCGGTAACGACTACCACAGTGATCCTGGACGGGGTCCGGGTTAACAATCCCGACGCAAGTGCGGTTGACTTTGACCTGATCCCTGTGGATGACCTGGAGCGCGTCGAGATCATTCCCGGTACCGCGTCGATTTTTGGAAAGAACGCCTTGGCCGGGGTTGTGAACCTCCAAACCAAGCGGGGTGGGCCAGTACCCGAGGCTAAGGTCGAGGTGGGCGGTGGCAGTTTTGGCCGCCAGCGATACCGCGGAAGTATCAGCGGTCCCGCCGAGGGATTCGACTACTATCTCGGCTTTACGCAGCATCTCGAGGATGGGTTTCGCGAGGACTCCGACGCCGATGTGAGAAGGCTGTTTGCCAAGGTGGGTCGTAGGTTTGGGACAGAGACTGACATCACTCTCTCCTACCTCTATGTGGACGACCGCCTGGAGAGGGCTGGCTCCCTTACGGAAGATGAGTTGGCGCAGGACCGGACCCAGAGTGGAAACCTGGATCCGGGAGACTCCGTCGAGCGCACGCTTCACGCGGGGACCCTCAACCTCCAGCAGAGTCTTCCGGCCGGCTTTTCCGTTGCGCTGAACGCCTTCGTCCGGGATCTGGAGGAGGAGAGTTTCGACGTGTTCCGCAGTGGCGGGACAAGTGAGACCAAGACCGATATCAGAACTGTTGGCGGAACAGCCCAGGTGACGCACCAGGCCACCCTTTTCGATCGACTGAACGTCTTGGTGTTCGGCGTTGAGTATTCCCGAAGCGATTTTATGAGCATAGACTCCGGCAGCTCCCCGAGTGACCGAGACACCGACGAGAATGTAATGGGCATCTATTTCGCAGAGAGCTTTGACCTCATTCCGGAAGTTCTCATCATAAGCGGGGGGGGACGTTATGACTGGGACCGGATAGACTTCACCGATAAGCTGGACCCTACGAAAGACCGCATTCGGACCTTCGAACAGTTCAGTCCCATGGCCGGATTGACATGGGTTGCGACCGATCCGGATCCAGAGGTCGTGGTCTATTTCAGTTACTCGGAAGGGTTTCGCACCCCGACGGTGTTTGAGCTTTTCGCCTTCGCTCCGTTTTCCTCGAACCCGGACTTGAAGGCACCGAAATCACGCACCTATGAAGTGGGAACCCGTCTCCGCCTAGGAAAGGATTTCGAGGGATCGATCGCCCTGTTCCAAACCGATGTCAAAGACGACGTGCTTTTTGTGCCGACCGGTATTTTGTCCGGGATGAACGAAAACGCGGGGAATACGAGGCGTCGGGGGCTTGAGGTGACGCTCAGGGGACAACACCGAGAACTGGTAGACGGGTTCGTCAATTACTCTTATATTGAGCCGACCTTCGAGGAGGACGTGCTATTAGGTTCGGGGCAAGTGCGCAAAGGGGATCAGGTCCCACTCGTTCCGCGGCATCACCTAAGCGCAGGAGTCAACTTTTATCCTATCAAAGGCCTGACCTTTTCGCTCACTTCGCTCTACGTGGGCAAGCGGTTCCTCTCGGGAGACGAGCCGAACCTTCAGCGACGTCTAGACGACTATTACGTGATGAATGGGCGCGTGAGTTACCGCTGGGGACCGCTAACCTTTTTCCTTCAGGGCGAGAACATCCTAGATGCCGAGTATGAGCCCTGGGGGCTTTTTGATTCTTTTCGCAATACGCGCTTCCTGGTGCCAGCCCCTGGTGCCAGCTTTCTAGCAGGTGCAAGCTTAGAATTTTCGGGGTTCTACAACTAGGTGTCTTCCTTGCGAGATCGGCTTCGTCAGAATTCTCTTCTGTTGCCAATGCTGAATTGGACGTTTTCGGAAGGCTTGGTATACGGTATCTGCCTATGGTTGATGCGCCTCTGACGATTCTGGAATTTTCCGATTATCTGTGACCGTGGTGTTACCCGGCGGCGGTCCGCCTGCAACGACTTCAACAACAGTACGGTGACCGGGTCTCCCTTAAACGGTGGAGCTTCGCCCTGCGTCCAGAGCCCGATCCGAGCGTCACCTTTCAGGGGACCTACCGCGAAGCCGCCTGGCGACGGGCTTCCGCCCTGTCGACGGATCTGGGTATCACCTTTCGGATGTGGACGCGTCCGGACTTTCCCCAGTGGAGTCTACCGGCCCTCGAGGCGGCTAAGTGTGCTGAATTGGAAGGCCCTGAGGCCTTTGAGCGAATGCATTTCAGCCTGTTTCGGGCCTTCTTCGAGGAGGGAGTAAATATTGGAGAGCCGGCGGAGGTCATCGAGGTGGCCCGGCAGGCCGGTCTGGACATGTCCGAGTTTCTCAGGAGATTCGACGGGGAGAGTCAGCGCGAGCGAGTATCGGAAGAGCACCGGCAGGCAGTGATGCAGCATGGTATCCGAGCCATTCCGACCGTCATCATCGGTGGGGCGCCCCCGATTGTTGGGGCGGTTCCTTTTCAAGAGTACGAACGGTTCTTGATCCAATTCCTGCGGTAGTCTTCATTATTCTTCTTCTTCATTCCTCGATTTTCCTTGACAAAATTGGAAATCAAATGATATGTTATCAGAACATTGTTTGTTTTTGATACGTCCGGTGGTCCTCCTGAGTTGGCGCGTGAAAACCTGGCTTATGCCTTCCAGCGTGGTGGTAGGCTTTGCCGATGTCTGCCCCTCCTGGGGCGGCCGTTAAAGCGACCATATTAAACCGTCCGTCAAGCCGCGGGGGCAGGCGTCAAGGTTCCCGTGGCCTTTTTTTTCAGTACGAGTACTGTAGTATTGTTGGGCAAGACCTGACGATATCGGTCGAAGGAGTGAGGAATCGATGCTGAGTGATCTTCACGAGGAACTTCGCCGTTCGGTTCGGGATTTCGTGGTGAAGGAAGTGCTCCCCATCGCTGACGTCCTCGATTCGGAGGAGAAGGATATCCCCGATGAGATCATCAAAAAAATGGCCGAACTGAACTACTTCGGTCTGGTGTTTCCAGAAGAGGCTGGAGGCGTCGGTCTTGACCACTTGGCGCTAGCCGTGGTCTCGGAGGAGCTCTCGCGAGGCTGGTTGAGTGTCGGCAGCGTCCTCACCAGGAACCTCATCACGGGCCTGCTCATCCAAGCCCATGGAACAGAGGAGCAGAAGCGACGGTTTCTGCCGGGGATTGCCTCCGGGCAGCTTCTCACCGCCGCGGCCTTCACCGAACCCGACGCGGGATCGGACACGGCGGGGATCAAGACTCGGGCCCGGCGGGACGGGGACCGGTACCTGTTGACCGGGGCGAAAACCTGGTGTACTTTCGCCAATTCCGCCCATGTTCTTACCGTGTTGGCGAGGACCGATCCCGACCTGTCCAAGCGCCACAAAGGCTTGAGCCTCTTTCTTGTCGAGAAGAGGCCAGGGGATGAATTCGAGCCTCCCCGCATCGCCGGTGAACCCATTCCCACGATCGGGTACCATGGCATGCATTGCTTTACCTTGGGGTTTCAAGACTGTCCCGTCCCGGCCGAGAACCTGATTAGTGGGGCTGACGGCAAAGGCTTCTACCAACTCATGGCGGTTTACGAGTCGGCAAGAATCCAAACGGCAGCGCGGGCGGTCGGCGTTGCACAGGGGGCTTTTGATCTGGCGTTGAAATATGCACAGGAGCGGCACCAGTTCGGACAGCCGATATGCAACTTTCAGGCGATCCGGCATAAGCTTGCCGATATGGCCACCGAAATCCAGGCCGCAAGACAGCTGACCTATTACGCCGCGGTCATGAAGGACACGGGTCAGCGGTGCGACTTGGAGGCGGGGATGGCGAAGCTCTTCGCCGCCGATATGGTGGATCGGGTTGCCTCTGAGGCCTTGCAGATCCACGGGGGGTACGGCTACTCGAAAGAATATTCCGTCCAGCGCTACTGGCGGGACGCCCGGCTGTTTCGGATCTTTGAGGGGACCAGCGAGATTCAGCGGGAGGTCATCGGGAAGCGGTTGGTCGAGCGCTAGGCCAATCCTGCGGGTCCAGACTTAGTCGGTCCCTGGAGAAAGAGTCTTTTATGCGAAGGAAGAAGGAAAAAAAAGAAATTGCCGAGGCGAGAAGGACCTGGGAGGAGCAGGTCCTCAAACCTTCTCTAGCGCGGGTCAAGGAGCGCGAGGAGTTTTTGACGTCATCGGGGATTTTGGAAAAGCGTCTGTATACGCCAGAGGATACAACCAATCTCGATTATTCCGAGAAGCTGGGCTTTCCCGGTCAGTACCCGTATACGCGGGGGATATACCCCACGATGTACCGGACTCAGTTTTGGACGATGCGTCAGTACGCTGGAATGGGGACGGCCGAGGAGAGTAACGAGCGGTTCCGCTACTTGTTGAAAGAAGGCCAAACGGGTTTGAGCGTTGCCTTTGATCTCCCGACACAGATGGGGCTGGACTCGGACGATCCCCTGGCCGAGGGGGAAGTCGGGCAGGTGGGAGTTGCCATCGATTCATTGGCCGATATGGAGGTGCTCTTCGATGGTATTCCGCTGGACAAGGTCACGACGTCGATGACGATTAACGCCCCCGCGGCGATTCTCGTAGCGCTGTACATCGCCGTGGGCGATCAGCAGGGGGTGCCGAGGGAGCGGCTGGCTGGAACCGTCCAGAATGACGTACTCAAAGAATATGTGGCCCGGGGGACCTATATTTATCCACCAGGCCCCTCGCTCCGCCTGGCTGCCAATCTGATCACTTACTGCGCCCGCCATCTGCCCCGATGGAACCCCATCAGCATCAGTGGCTACCACATCCGCGATGCCGGGGCTTCAGCTGCCCAAGAGATGGCTTTCGCTTTTGCCAATGCCATCGCGTATATCGAGACAGTGCGACGGCAAGGGGTTGAGGTAGATGCCTTTGCTCCGCGTATCTCCTGGATTTATAACACCCATAACCATTTCTTTGAAGAGGTTGCCAAGTACCGGGCCTTACGGCGCATGTGGGCGAAACTCCTGCGCGAGCGCTTTCAGGCCAGGGATCCTCGGTCGTGGATGTTCCGGACCCATACCCAGACCGGCGGCTCGACATTGATGGCTCAGCAGCCGGAGAACAACATCGTTCGGGCGGCCATGCAGGCCCTGGCGGCGGTCTTGGGTGGGGTACAGTCACTTGCCCTGTCATGCTTTGATGAGGCATTGGCTATTCCGACCGAGGAAGCCCAACGCATTGCACTGAGGACGCAACAGATCATTGCCCACGAGTCGGGCGTGACCGATACCGTGGATCCTTTGGCCGGCTCCTACTACGTGGAAGCATTGACTGACGAGCTCGAGCAAAAGGCCTGGGATATTCTTGAGGAGATCGAGGCGATGGGGGGTTCTGTCCCCGCGATCGAGCGTGGCTATATGCAGCGGGCGATTCAGGAGGAAGCCTACCGGTTCCAACGGGAAGTCGAGGAAGGCAAGCGGGTCATCGTTGGCGTCAACCGTTTCTGCGAAGGCCAAGAACAGCCAACCCCGATCTTTCGCGTCAACCCTGAGGCAGCAAAGACCCAGAAGGAAAAACTCGCCGCCGTCCGGGCGGAGCGGAATAGTCGAGCCGTTCAACAAGCCCTGCTGCATCTCCGCGAGGCTGCTCTTGGCGAGCAGAACTTGATGGAGCCTATCTTGGAAGCAGTGAAATCCTACGCGACGATCGGTGAGATCTGCGGGGTACTCCGCGAGGTCTTTGGAGAGTATAAGCCGCCGACGGGGCTCTAGGGGAACAGTGGCCCGGGCTATGGATGGGCTGGGCTGGCGAAGGAGTGGGAGATGGAACAGGCGGTAGTTGTTAGCGCAGTCAGGACGCCAGTGGGGAAGTTCGGGGGGAGCTTGAAGGACATATCCGCGACCAGGCTCGGCGCGCTCGTCATCAAGGAGGCCGCCAAGCGGGCCAACTTGGAGCCAGCCCAGGTCGAGTGGGTGATCATGGGGAGTGCGCTGCAGGCCACCCTCGGCTTAGGACCGGCAAGGAAGGCAATGCTGGAAGCAGGGCTTCCTAACGATGTCTCGAGCTATACGGTAAATAAAGCAAGCGTCACGGGAATCGAGACGATTGGGCTGGCCGCTCAGGCGATCTGGGCGGGGACAGCCGATGTCGTTGTGGCTGGGGGGATGGAGAACATGAGCCGGACCCCCTTCATGCTCACGAAGGCTCGCTGGGGGCATCGGATGGGCTCCTTCGAGGTCCTCGATCACATGATCCATGATGGGCTCACCTGTCCCGGAACCGGCGAACGCATGGGCGTCCTTGCCGACACGATGGCAGAAAAATTCCAGATCAGCCGGGAGGAGCAAGACCGACAAGCGTTGACGAGCCAGCAGAGGGCGGCCGAAGCGATCAAGGCGGGGAAGTTCAAGGAGGAGATCATTCCCGTCTCTATTCCCCAATCAAAGGGCGATCCGATCCTCTTTCCCGAGGACGAGCATCCGCGGCCGGATACCACGCTGGAGACCCTGACCAAGCTTAAGCCGGCCTTTCGGCCGGGGGGGACGGTCACGGCGGGGAATTCTTCGGGGATCACCGATGGGGCGGCGGCCGTCGTCGTCATGTCCATGCGTAAGGCAAAAGAATTAGGCTTGAAACCCTGGTTCCTTATCCGCTCCTGGGCCCAAGGCAATGTCGAGCCGGCCATTATGGCGATAAGTCCCGTCCCG
>JBFHXD010000018.1:0-26885 GCA_041599135.1 Methylomirabilales bacterium (SeqCode)
AAATCCGCCGGCGTCCCGATCATGAACGAATCGGGAAAAAAGACCGTACCCTTCTCCGGGAACATCGTCATCAGTTATCTGGTATCCTGACCCTTCACAGCGGGGAGGAGGCGGGTGCTCTCGCTGCCCTGATCCGCAGAGGGACGGTAGTATGTCAGGGCGTTTGGTATCAACGCCTGAAGATCTTGGATGCGACGTTCGGGACTCGGATGGGTTGAGAGGAATTCCGGCGGCCGGCTGGGGTCCGACTTGGCCATTCGCTCCCACAGGTGCACGGCTTCCTTGGGATCGTAGCCCGCTTTGGCCATCAGGAGCACTCCAATCCGATCAGCTTCTGACTCCTGAAGCCGGCTATAGGGGAGAAGAACGCCGACGTTTGCACCGAGACCGTAGGCGGTCATGACCCCCCGCACAACACCGGGATCGCTTCTGGTCATCCCGACCTGGATGGCCGTCGCCCCGAGCTGCGCCAAGAGTCCCTGGCTCAGTCGCTCTGCCCCATGTCGCGCGAGAACATGTGCCACCTCGTGGGCCATCACGGCCGCGAGGCCCCCCTCGGTCCTGGCCACCGGAAAGATGCCAGTATAGACTCCGACCTTCCCTCCCGGCAGGGCGAATGCATTCGCTACCTTCGGATCATCAATGACCGCAAATTCCCACTTTGCATCGGTCAGGTTGGCCGCCCGTGCAATTCGCCATCCGATCCGATCCACGACCGCCTGGAGCTCAGGATCGCGTGAGATCTTTTCTTTTGAGACAACCTCCTGAAAGGCACTCGCCCCCAGCTGGCTCTCCTGTGCCGGCGAGATGAGTATAAGCTGAGAGCGCTCGGTGATAGGAGCCCTGGCGCAGGCCGCGAAAATCCACAGCAGCGCAAGAACGATTCCCTGCAGCTCCCACCGCCAACGTCGCCGCATCGCTCGTCCTCCTAATGCATGAATCGCCGTATGATACCATCGCACTACAAGGGTGACAAGGCTGGGCCGTCCGAGCCTCATGGTTTCTGAAATCGCTTTCGGAAAAGCTGCCTGAGGTAGGTATAGCCGTCCTTTCCTGCGAGGAGGGTTCCGATGAAGAATAATCCCCAGCTAGCAATCAATCCAGCAACAAACAACCGTAACATCGTAACAGCTGAAACCGGCAAGAACGGGATCACAAAATAAAAAAAGATGGGGCCGAAACTCATGACCATCAGCGCTATCCCTATCCAAAATGCTTTTCCCTTGGGAGGCGCGAGATCCGGCTCAGCCTTTTGGTGCGGGTCCATGTCAGTAACCCCTTTGGTTCTCTCTTCCTTCTCCGATCACTCGTTCCACACCTTGGCCAGCGCTCGTACGACGGCGTCGGGCGTGGCGACGACCTGTATCTGAGGTGTGTTCTGCTCTCGCTGCACCGTGGTGAGAATCGAACGCCAGTAACTACCGAGAAACAACACCGGTTTCGGGGGGATGAGCCCCTTCTGGAGGAACTCAAGGACCAGCGCGAGTTCGAGCAAGGTGCCGGACCCTCCCGGCAGAACGACGTAACCGTCACCGAGGTCCAATAGGCGACCCAGGCGCGCAAGGAGATCGGGAGCCGGCTCGTGGTGCGTCACGTATGGATTGGGTGATCCGGCGTATAAGGCGCAGGTGATACCAATCGTCTCCCCACCTCCACGCTGTGCCCCCCTGGCTGCAGCGGTCATGGTCCCCCCATAGCCGCCATTACACACCACCCACCCGTGTCGCGCGATCCCGAGGCCGAGCTTTTCAGCCCGGGCATAGGCAGAGCTGCCTGGACCCGGACGCGAACTGCCAAAGATGGTCACAACGCGCCGCCCCTGCCACATCGTTCTTCTGGCCTCACGATGTCTTTTGTCGAACGATCAATCGACCAGCTTCACTATGACTTATCGGGCTGGATGAGGAGGGTGAGGCCCCGGACCGCTTGCACCCTCACCCGGCTTCCCGCGGGAATCGACTCATCAGTCGCGAGTGCCTCGGCCCGCCACAGCTCACCCCCCACACGTATGTAGCCCGACGGCGCCAGAGGCTCCTGCGCAATACCCTGCGCTCCAATCAGGCGCTCGACCCCGCTCTTCCCGCCAGGCTCAAAGGCCGGACGGACCAGGGGAAACATAATCAGGTCCTTGATCACCCAAAGTAGGAACAGGCCAATTGCGGCCCAGAGCGGAAAATCGACCCATTGCCGGATCAGCCAGAGACCCACCACGACGAGTATCCACCCGGGTATCTGGATCAGCAAGTATTTGGCGAGGGGCCGGAGCGGCCGTTCGGCGCGCATCATCATCGCAACCCCGAGTCTCCTACGTCCCCCCGAAGACTCAGGTTGTGTCGCTCGACAAATGCCCTGGCGTCCTTCATCACACCCTCTCCGTCCTTCCCACCCCATATCTCTAAGATAAGGGATCCCTCGTATTGGAGTGCTCGGAGCTTCTCGAAGAACCGAGGCCAATCGATCCGTCCTTTGCCAGGAACGCAGTGCATATCCTCGACGCCATCATTTTCGTGTACGTGAAAAGAATACACCTGCGAGGTGCAATGATCCGTCTCCAGGACCGGGTCGAGGCCGCTCACGAGGCAGTGTCCAGTGTCAAAGCACAGACCGATATTATCCTCGCCAAGACGGCGAGCTAGCTTCATCAACTCTGACGGGTGTGCCAAATCCGCAACAGTCTTTCTGCCCAGGTTTTCCAAGGCCATCCTGATCCCTCGCCTCCCGGCCAGGCGAGCGACCCTTCTCAGAGACTCCTCCCGACACGGAGCAACCTCGCGATCAGCATGCATGGAACCGGACGGACTACAGACCAGGACAGGATGAACGACGAGGAAGCCCACCTGTAAATACTCCGCGGTCTCGACGACCTGGGACATTAAGGTCTCCCACGCGTCCCAGGCATCCTCCACCGAAAGCTTCTCCCCCCTGAACTCAAACGGCGAATGCAACGAAACCGCTCGAAGCCCCTCTTCCTTCAAAATCCGGCTCACCATGGCTACATCCGGTCCCAGCCGTGGATCCAGATGGGCATAGTTACACCAGATCTCCACGTTCCGGAAGCCATATCGAGCGATCCTTTGCAGATCGTCGACGATCCCGTCCGCCTCGCACGTCAAGCTGTTGATTCCCACCTGAAACATCCCGCCGCCCCGCCGACTCCGCCAGTCGTATGATTTCGCTAAGGCCGTATCTCCACCTCGGCAACCTCTCCCCCGACCCGCGCACAGGCGTAACTTCCTGTCCACAATGGGCCGGGATTGATGACCGACGTGCGTCCAATACAATCGATCCCTCGGCCTTCGTGGATGTGTCCCGTAAAACAGATCTGCGGCTGTACGGTTTCAATGAACACCCGGACTGATTGACTGCCGACATGCCTCCCAATCCGTGCGAAGTCAGTCACCGTGTTTCTGGGGGGTTGATGAGACACGAGGATGACAGGCGCACCCGGATTAAGCTCCGATACCGCCTCCGCGAGAAAGCTCTCGAATTCCCGGTCCGAAAATTCATTTGGAGTCTTTCCTGGACAGGGAAGGGATCCGCCGACACCGACAAAGGCAACCCCGTCGACCACACGACTCTTGCGATGCAGGTTGATCCCCTCTTGTGTGAGGTAGGCGTCGACCTCCGGATAATCACAATTTCCCGGAACGGCGAGCACGCGATTGTTATATTGCCGCACGGCTCGCACGACACGCGTTGCCGCGGCCTGCCGACCGAAATTGGTAAGATCCCCAACTAGCAGCACAATATCCGCCGCAACGAGATCGCCGGCAGCCGTCCCGAGACGCTCCAGGTCATCGTGAATGTCAGCCAACGCCACAATCATCATGCCGGCGCCTCATCACGGCAGAGATACTTCCGAGGTCTGCGCTTGTCACAGAAGCGAAGCGCCTCCTACGTGGAGGAACGCTTGCGTCAAGCGACGGCACTAGGGTGCGGATTTCCGCCGATGGTGAAACATCTCCAGTTCGCGGTTCGCGGCGATAATGGTCTCGAGTTTCTCCAGGATGGCCGCCACCTTGGAGGCCGGAAGAGCGCAGTACACCTCATCATCGCCGAGCCCCGTGTAGACCCGGTTGCCGATGCATCCAAGACTCAGGTTGGCGTGCCCTGCCTCGGCCGCCTCCGGCACGATGGCGCAGGTCGGGCGAAATTTGGCCCCCATGTCGTCGCCGACCCCTGCAGCCCGCACGGCCTCTGCGAGAAGCATCGCCTGCTTGGGATTCCCCCGCACAAGGACGACGTCGGGTTCAACGGGCATTGCGGTGAGCGGAGCATAAATGGCGACACCAAACGCGGTGGCGCGTCGTGGTATCCTTGGCACTTCCTCCATCTGGATGTATTCCAGGCCGACCATCGTCTCAACAAGCCCCTGAAGCTCCCGGGCCACGTCTCCCGGAAGCTTAACACCGTGGGTGTGGGCTCCAATCGGGCAGGTATAGTGGTCTGACGCCTCGGTGAAAAAAATCTGTCCATCGGCCGCCAGCTTCCAGTAGCTACATCCTGCCGGCCCGGGCTCGCTGATCCGATGAACGTGCGCCGGCGGCGCCGACTTGAAGGCCACTGCGACCGGCGGCGATTGAAGGTCCAGTAGGCTTTGCAACTGCGTGCCCTGCGCCCTGAGATCCATCTCTCCTCCCCTAGCCCCAAAATGACCAATAGACTTCCAAATCACCTGTGACACAGGCATGGTACCCCAGAGGGCCAAGGTGCTCAAGTACGAAGGCCAACAACGTCCCGTCCTTGAGGGACGGTGGGTATAAAAGTTGCAAACCCTTATGAGGGAAGATTTGCCCTTTCAAGAGGTGGCGTTCTTCAATGGACTGTCCCAATTGCCGCACCGCATTGGATGAAATCTACACTGCCGAGGGAGTGGTGGTGGATTTCTGTCCCAGCTGCAAGGGGACCTGGTACGACCACGGTGAACTCTGCTTTTTCTCCCAGCGCCCCAGGCAGCTCAAATCCCTCCTTGAGGAGCCGCTCCTCTCCCCTTGGCCTTCGCGAATTCGCTGTCCCCGTTGCCAGATTCCGCTCGAAAAAGGAGGACTCGGTTCACCTGATCTCCTCATCGATCGCTGCGCAACCTGTAACGGCCTATGGCTCGATGCCGGAGAGCGAGCAAGGCTGGACCAGGTCGCTTCGACCAGGTTGGTGTCCTCCGTCGATCGGGGCGCCCGCTTCTCTACGCAGTCGATAACCCGGGCTGAGCCGCCCGGTCCCTCGCCCGGCATCCCCCCCCTGCCCCAATTGCCTAACCTCGCATTTCGCTCCACGGCGGTCCTGCTCTCGCTCTATGGGATGGTCTTCCTCGTGCTGCTGCTGGCAGTGGAGGCGTTTGGCGCAGGGCTTGAGCTTGCCGTCCTGTTAGCCATTGCCGTCATCGTGGTCCAGTACCTCCTCGCTCCCTTCATCATGGACCTTTTTCTGCGGTACCTCCAATCGACCCGTTGGGTGTCACGAGCGGAGCTGCCCTCCCATCTGTCGGCCTTCCTCGAAAAGGTGTGCGAAATCAAGAAAATTCCCTTTCCCCGGGTCGGTATCATCCAGGACGGCAACCCCAATGCGTTCACCTACGGCCACTATCCGGGAGATGCCCGCCTGATCTTCACGTCAGGCCTTATCGAGATGTTGGAGGAAGAGGAGCTGCGTGCCGTGGCGGCCCATGAGATGGGACATGTCCTTCACTGGGACATGCTCGTCATGACCGTGGCATCCTTGGCTCCTATTCTCCTCTACTATTTGTATAGAGTCCTCATCAGTGCGAGATCGAGCAGCAGGGGGAATCCGCTACCCGTGATCGCCCTCGTCTGTTTCGTTCTCTATCTGATCTCCGAGTATCTCGTCCTCTTCCTCTCGAGGGCTCGCGAGTACTACGCCGACCAATTTGCAGGCCGCCTCACCCAGGATCCCAACGCCTTGTCACGGGCGCTGGTCAAGATTGCCTATGGCCTGGCGGCTGCGCGTCGCGAAGAGGCGGAGGAGAAAGAACGCTCCCCCATGCGGGCGGTGAGGGCCCTCGGAATCTTTGATCCTCAGGCCGCCCTCCACTTGGCGACCGCCGGAGGAGGCACTCGCTTCAGCCGGGAAAATGTCGTGCAGGCAATGCAGTGGGACCTCTGGAACCCGTGGGCTCGCTTCTACGAGCTCTCCTCGACCCATCCCCTGCCCGCGAAGCGGATCCAAGCCCTGAGCGACCTTTCGTGGCATTACCACAAGAAACCCCTCGTGAGCTTTAACGTGAAGAAACCAGAAAGCTATTGGGACGAGTTCTTTGTCGATCTGTTGATGATGGCCTTGCCATTTCTTTTGCCTTTTGCCGCATTGGCCTTTGTCGGCCCAAAGGTCTATCAAGACATAGCATGGATCGGCAAGGCGTATGGTCTGGTCATCGCCGCGGTCGGGATTGGTGCGCTGATCCGGACCCTCTTTGCGTATCCAGGAGGACCCTTCATCGACGCCTCTGTGGCGTCGCTTCTGAAAAAGGTCAAAGTCTCTGCCATCAGAGCCGTCCCTGTGACCCTGCAAGGAAAGATCATTGGGCGGGGCATCCCCGGGCTGGTTTACTCGGCGGACCTCGTGCTTCAGGATGAGACCGGTTTCATCTTCCTCGATTACCGGCAACCCCTGCGTTTCATCGAGTTTCTATTTGGCATCTTTCGAACACCCGGAATCATCGGGAAGGAGGTGGTCATCGAGGGTTGGTATCGCAGGGCGCCGACCCCCTATGTAGAGATGAACACTCTCTCCTACGACAAGGTTGTTCACCGCTGTTACGTCTACCTGACGAAACTCGCAGTATCCATCCTCGTGTTTGCCCTTGGCATCGGTCTGATGCTGGCGGGAGGCTAAATAAATAACTTCAGGTTGCCGACGGAACGGCGGCGTGGACACGCATCAAGCAAGCTAAGGCGGTACGGGGACCTCCATGGTACCTTCGCTGACCAAGACCGCCGCACCACCCACCCGAATCAACACAATCTGGCCCTTCGCTTTCTCAGCTTCGACATGAAGGATACTGGGGCGTCCCATTTCGAACCCTTGCTCAACCTTCCAGTGGAGTGTGCCATCGGATCTGCTGTCTCGCACCCCGAGATACCCGCCCAGGGCTGTCGCAGCAGCACCCGTGGCCGGATCCTCCTCGATCTCCAAAGCCGGGGCGAACATACGCGCACGCAGATCCGAACCCCGCAATGCGGGATCGTAGGTGAAGACATACAGGTGTGGGGCCCAGTACGGAGCGATGAATCGCTGCCACGCGTCTCGGTTCAGCCGAGCCCGTCCGATGGCCCGTCGGTCTCGCACCGGCACAAACAGAAAAGGCAACCCACACGAAACCGCTTGCGGTCCGTTCTCACCCATCAAGAGATCAGACACCTCCAGTGAGAGGGTTGCCGCGATCATGTCCACGGAAGGTGGTGCGGAGCCGAATTCTGGAAGTTGCGCCGCGGTCAGCGTGGCAAACACGGGCCGACCGTCCTCTGCATGGATCGAGACGGGCACCGGGCCTATCCCTTCCTCGAAGACCACCCTGGTCACCGCTTCCTGAAGCACGATTTCCCCGATCGAGGCCAAGATGTGCGCCGCACCAATCGTCGGGTGACCGGCAAACGGGAGCTCAGCGCCTGGAGTGAAGATCCGGAGCCGGCGCGTATGTCCTGGCCGTTCCGCCGGAAAAACAAAAACCGTCTCCGACAAATTAAACTCCCGCGCGATCTGGTGCATCTGTGCGGTCCCTAATCCCTCACCTTGTGGAAAGACGGCGAGCGGATTCCCGCCAAAGATGCGATCGGTAAAGACATCAGCCGTGTAGAATCGATATCGCATAGGCGGTCATCTTCCGTTTCTCCCGGAACCTTTGAGACGGCGTGAGCCACCCGCTGCACACCGCGGGCTTGTGAATTGTACGATTGATGAGCCTGGCAGTGCGGTCTTAGGATTCTTCAAACAGCCGTTCGCCACGGTAAAGCCGCTGGGCAACTTGATACGTCTGCCCTTGCGCCCGGACCGTTGGCGCATGGGCCGCCAGATATCGGGCCGCGGCGACGAGGACGTGCGTCCCCGCAGACCTCCCCTTCAGCCACGTGTGCTGACGCACAGCTGCTTCGACCACTTGAACGGTGTGAAAGTCGCGATCTTCACGCAGGAGCAGCCGCCCCATGACCGCCAAGAGCCGGTCAGGATCGCCGCCACTGTCCAGATATCGAGCCACCACTTCGCCTGCCTGGTCCACCTGTTGCTGACGATCGAGCAGCTCCGACAATTCGGCCAAAACCATTTCGGGCTTTACCGCCGGGCCCCCGGGCGCAGGAAGAGGGGCGGCGGGGACATTCAAAAAGCGGTTGAGGTAGCTGCTCATCGCCGCATCGAAAACGCCTCGCAGGAGAAGCGGAACGCCTTCCTGACCCATGGCAGGCGTGACCCGTTGCAAACCGTGGTGTACGGCATTCGCAAAGGTGAACGTGTGAAGTGCAGTGTCCCAATCGCCAAACTCATTGCTGGTATGAAAATGGGCAATGCGCATCGCGGCAGCGTAGGCAACAACTCCCGCCAGGTCTTGTTCCGTAGCGCCCGCGGAGAGCGCACCCAACAAGCCTTCGGCAATCGCCTGCGGATCTTCCCCCAACAGGACAGGCACGAGCGGTTCGGCGCCCGTCCACGTGCCGCGCCGATTCCTGCCCTGCTGCAGCGCCGCAGGCAGTGCCTCGAACGCGCGTTCGAGAATCACAACCAGGTCGACCGGATAGCGCCAGGCGTTGGACTCCTCCATGCGCGCGGCGTTCGCGTAGTCGGGGATCAGAGTGGTCAACACGCCCTCGGCATGCTCCCATCCAGCGAGGTCGAGTGCTTCCAGCGCCTTGTTCGTGAAGTCGAGCACATGGCCGATGTCGATGTACCGGTGGTCGGTGGCGGCTGTAAACAGCAGGTCGGCCATTTGGCGATGGTCGGCCCCAGCACGTACCGCCGACACGATGCAGCGCTCGGCTCCCTCGGCGTCTCGCACTTCGACGAACTGGCGGAACCAGCGCTTGAGCGTCGCCACATCGGTCGTGGACGTGGGGAGCGGGCGAAGCGGGAATCGTGGTGGCATGTCGCTACAATCGCGAGCAACAGCCGAGAGACCGTGATAGAGAGCCCGGGCTCGGTCCTCTGAGGCCAAGTACGGCAGCAGGTTCATCATACTCGTATGTATGGTCAAGCCTTGCCCCCATCCCGCTTGCCGGTAGCGGACGCCGAAGTCCAGCCCAATACGAAACGATTCCACCGGGGTGTCGCCGCCCTCCAGTAATGCAATGACGGCTTTGGCGATGACCAGGGAGATGTTGCGCTCCAACCCTTCCTGGAGGCGCCTCCGCTGATGGGTCTCCGGGTCCACGCGCGGGGTCAGGTCCACCCACACCTCTCCATGACGAACTTGCACTGGAAAGCTTCGCACATCATCAGCCCACGGGTCGAACGTTCCACCGCTCGCCAAGTCAAAGCGGGCGTGGTGCCAATGGCAAGTCAGGATGCCGTCCTTTACCGTCCCGCGATGCAGCGGAAATCCCATATGCGGGCATCGATTATCCACCGCATAAATCTTTTCACCCTCGCAAATGAGCACGAGAATGTGTCCCTCGAGGTGGACGACCAGACGGTCGGCGGATTGGATGTCGACAAGCTTGGCGGCGCGAACATAATGCGCTGTTCTGTCACTCATGTCGACCTCATCATTTACCTTGACCTTGTAATCACCCTATCGAAAGAATCTTATCAAAGCGACCCCATCTGCTCAAGATGCATCAATGCACCACTAGCGTTTCCATCCGGATGTCCGGCCGGTGTTCCCGCTTTTGTAACTCTTCGAAAACGACACGCGCTAACGCAAGTGTTTTCAAGTCAATGTGGGGATCCAAATAATAATGATCCAGACCGACGTCCGTGATCACAATGCTTCCATCAATTATCTCATCCGCGAGCAGTGTGAGTCCATCATTGGGTCCATCATCTCTCATGTCGTTATATCGCCCTTCGACATGTTCTCCAATGTGTCCGGACAGTGGAACACCCACGTATTGAACTAACAAGATGTTTTGTGGGAAGTGCAGTTGAGCAAATATCTCCTTCCTCTTGTCAGTACGCAGATCCTTGACCACGTCTGTATTCAGACCTTTAAAGAAAAACGCAATGCTTGTCAGCCAGCGTTTTGGCCATGTCCACGCTTGGTCGGCAATCGGACTACCCCTCAAGAGACCACCCATGCTCACCCATGCTTTGATGTGTGTCAACTGTCCCGGCGTCATCAACTTGCCAATGGTCAGTGCGACTTCCGGACCGGCTTTACTCGTACTCACCAGAATGATTTTGTCATAGCGTTTCCTCAAGCGCGATAACTCATCGGCAAGAATCGCAGCATTCTTTGCGATTGTTCCAATTTCATCAGTTTCGACCAACACCGTCTCAAATCCTGCTTGATGCATGATGCGTCGCTGCAAGGCAAAGTCAGCCCCTGTGGTGGGATCCTGCTTATAGCCATACCCTGGAACGAACACGATAAGATACGATGTAAATTTCCCAAGGAGGTGTAATCTGGTTTTTGCACTCTGGCTCCGGAGTGTCTCAAGATGCGCCTGAAATGCCTGTTGTGTCTTTCGGTTTTCGGCATTCATATTGATTCGGGAAATGAAATACAGGGTCGCAAAGTCCGGCGAAAATTGCGTAGTGACATCCCTCAAGGTATCGCTGTCCAGTGGACGATGTCCCCATATGTTTACCGCTTCGTCTATGTGCTTGTCGTACGCCGGATTTGTACGCTTATTCTGGAGATATTGTTCGAGATAATACCGGGTGATCTCCGAGTCGACGGTTGTCGATATGTTCTGCTCTGCCAAACGAGCGTTCACCTGGTACTTCGGGATGGTTGCACAACCACTACACAGGATGAAGACGAAAACCGAACGGAGAAACTGCAATGTTTTCGCTTTTCTATACATCATGAGGACACAAGGCCGAGCCACACTGGGTGTGAGGTCGGCGCAACAGGACGTCAGGCAACAGGTCGCGTGTTACTTGCTGGCAAGATCCGCAATGACTCGAGTGAGCCCTGTGACCACTCGCGCCATCCGAGGATAATCAAGCTTATCCGGCGTATCTTGACGAGTATGGTAGTAGTCATAACGGAACAGCGCTGTATCGGTCACCATGATCGCCGGATACCCTTCCTTCCAAAAAGACCAGTGATCCGACCATCCGACACCGGTGACCCATTCAGGAGCAGCTAAACCTTCAGAGGGAAAAAGGGTCTGCTCACGAAACGTCCCTATGGCTCGACGGACTAAATCACGTGATGAAAAATTGCCCACAAAACCGATGAAATTGGCGGTAGTCGGATAAAAAAGGCTAAAAGGAAACGGATATCGTTGGCTCCATGGATTTTCCGAGTAATACCCGATCGTTTCAAGGGAAAGCATAGCCACCACGTGCTCTTCACGCTGACGTGATCGGGCTGCATAGACACGGCTTCCCATGTCCCCCGTCATGAAAAAAGGCGGCTCTTCATTTACGAAGGCAACGAACCGTATTGTTCGGGGAAGCTCCGCTGTGGCCAGGACACGCGCAATTTCAAGGACGGCAGCAACACCCGACGCGTTGTCGTTCGCCCCGGGACTGCCGATGACTGAATCATAATGAGCACCGACAATAACAATTTCTTGGGGTAACGATGCTCCAGTGAGTTCTGCTTCGAGATTTGCGACCGTGGTCCCTTGCACCCCGAAGTCTAGTCTGTCGACGTCATATCCCAAACCCGTCAGTGTTTTTCCAATGTAATCCACCGAAGCGTGTAAGCCCTCGGGATGCCAGATGTTCCGCTCTCCAATCTCGCCCGAAAGCATCACGACGTGTTCCTCGAGGTGGTTGCGCATGAATACCTCGTCTTCAGATAACGGCTGAAACGGACCTGAGTAGGAACTGTTCGGCATATTGATCATGCAACTGACTCCGCTCACCACGACGAGGAAAATGACCGTCCATCTCAAGAAAACGGAACGCCATTGCCGACGTCCTCGGGGCACAACCCTTCGCACCGGAGTGTATCACCTCCCGCATGTGCGCTTGACCTGCCGCAAGACAAGTACCGGCGCAGCCTACGACACGACCAGGCGGTTAGGGATGAAGCATTTTTGCCACAGTATAGCACGGCTACCAGGCAATGAGACCTCCAGGCTCTGGGCCGGACTATCACCATGCAGCGGGAGTCTCCCTCCTTTCGGGCACGGAGCCCCGGCCCCCCCTCCGGTATTACTCATTCGCGATCACCTCCTCTATTTCTGGGGACTTGACGCTCCCCACGGCTTGTGGTAAGCATGGCCTGGCCGAGTCCATGGGACCCGTGTGGACCGCGTCTTTGGCAAAGCCTTGTCGAAAAGATGACCGGAGAGGAGAGATCGATGTCTTCCCCCCTAACCGGAAAGGTCGCCCTCGTGACTGGCGCGTCCCGTGGCATCGGCCGCGCGATTGCGCGGAAGCTCGCTTCGGCCGGGTGTCACGTGGCGGTGAATTACTATAACAGTCACGGGGAGGCGGAGTCGTTGTGCGCAGAAATTCGAAGCCTGGGACAAAGCGCGTGCGCGCTCCATGGCAACGTCGCCAGCCCCGAAAGTGTCGATGAGGTGATGGACGCGTTTCGCAAGGAATTTGATCGCCTGGACATCCTGGTCAGCAATGCCGCCACCGGCGTGCTCAAGCCGGCGATGGAAATGACTCTGAAACAATGGCGGTGGTGTATGGAGACCAACGCGTTGGCCTTGAACCTGTTTGCGCAGCGCGCGATCCCGCTCATGCCACGGGGGGGTCGCATTCTCGCATTGTCCAGCCTCGGGGCAAGCCATGCGATTCCCGGCTACGGCTTCGTCGGAGCCTCGAAAGCGGCTCTCGAGTCGCTCGTACGGACCCTCGCACAGGAGCTGGGACCACTCGGCATCAGGGTAAACGTGGTCAGCGCGGGACCGGTAGACACTGACGCGCTGAAGTTTTTCCCAAATCGCGAAGAGTTGCTGAATTCGTTCTTGCAACGCGCGCCGGCCCGCCGGGGACTCACGCCAGACGATGTGGCGGGCGCGGTCTACCTCCTCTGTCTTCCGGAGGCTGATATGGTCACCGGTCAAACGCTGATCGTCGATGGCGGATTTTCGATCGCGGGTTGAGGGATGACGGTGTTCCAGACCTCCGAACTCACAGATAAATCGGTCATCATTACAGGCGGGACCCGCGGCATCGGGCGCGCGTGCGTGGATCTCTTCTCAGCAGACGGGGCTGATGTTACTTTCTTCTTTCGCGATAGCACAGAGACTGCCAATGAGATCGTGGCCTCTGGCCGTGCCGCCGGCCGACGGATCACGGCAGAGCAGGCCGATGTCCGTGATCGAAAGGCATGTGAAGCAGCCGTTGAGCGAGTAATGGCCCGCTGCGACCGCATCGACGTACTCGTCAACAACAGCGGGGTGACCCGTGACAACCTCCTAGCTATGCTTGAGGATGACGAGTTGCAGACCGTCCTCGACACGAACGTCGCCGGTGTCTTTAACGTCACGCGTGCAGTCGTCCCCCACATGATTTCTCGCCGCGCGGGTAAGATTATCAATGTCAGTTCAGTCTCCGCCGACAAAGGTGGCCGAGGACAAACGAACTACGCTGCCAGCAAAGGGGCAATCAACGCACTGACCAAGGCGCTCGCCGTCGAGTTGGCACCGCGCAAGATCACAGTGAACGCCGTGGCTCCCGGGGTCATCGAAACCGATATGTCACGCGAGATTCTTGAGCTCGCACCCGATGAAGTCAAGTCGCGAATTCTCCTTCGACGGCTGGGGACGCCCAAGGAGGTCGCCTACGCAATCATGTTTCTCGCCTCGCGGTATGCGGATTACATCACTGGGCAGATCCTCCACGTAGATGGCGGATTCAAAATGGAGTGAACACATGCCGGATACCGTAACAAAAGATGAGATCTTGGAAGTGTATCCGAAGGTCGCGGGGACCATTGCGGACGCCTTGGGGCGCGATGTCGACGAGGTCACGTTAACAGCCCCACTCATGGGGGAACTCGACGCAGAGTCGATTGACTTTCTTGATATCGTCTACCGCCTCGAACGGCGCTTCAAGGTCAAGATCCCTCGGGGAAAGATCGCCGAGGATGCACGGGGTACCCTCTCCGAGGCAGAATTCGAGCAGAATGGCTACCTGACCGAGGTAGGCTTTCGACGGCTCCAGGAACACCTGAGTGAGGTTCCCGCAGAGCGCTTTCCCTCCCCGTTCAAGGTCCGCGACATCCCCATGCTGTTCACCGTGGAAACCTTTTGCAAACTCGTCGTACGGGCCCAAAGGCAGAGCGCAAAGTCTCCGGGCGATTAGGCAACGCGACCAGCCACGCGGGCCAGGGGGCCCCCGGCCCTGAGGCCTCGAGCTCCGGCAGATGGAACCTGGAGGTCGAGGACAATATCAGAGACCCTGTATCTGAATTTCGCCGAGACATCTCGCATAGGTTCTTTTGAAGGCATCGGTGCTAGGAATGACGTTTTCACTGGTCGATCGGATTACTGAGATCGAACCGGGAACGCGAGCTCGGGGCTGCTTCGTGATCCCCGAAGACCTTCCGGATATGTCACCGTGCCTGGTCGCTGAGGCGGTCGGGCAGCTTGCAGCATGGGTAGCTATCGTGAAGGCAGACTTCCAGAGTCGACCGGTTGCCGGGATTGCCGGAGAGGTGAAATTCAAAGAAATGGCTGGTCCAGGTACCCTCCTCGATCTTGAAGTCGGTCTCGAGAGTTGTGAGGACGACTCGATCCTGTATGATGGATGCGCGTACGCCGCGGGCATTCCCGTTATTGAATTGAGCCGGTGCGTGGGTCCCATGCTCCCGATGGAGGACTTCGACGACCCCCGGGCGGTGCGCCAGCGCTTTGACTTGCTCTGTGGCGCAGAAAAACCACTGCAAGGTTTCTCTGGTGACGAAGCATTAACACCTCGCCTCGCGCTGATTGATCGTGACCCCGGTAAGCGGCTCCGCGCGCAAATGGTGGTACCGCCGGCGGCCAGCTTCTTTGCAGACCACTTCCCACGGAAGCCGGTTTTTCCGGGGACGCTGCTTCTCGACGCAAAGGTCCGGCTTGCCGTGAGGCTCATCGCAGACACGGTTGACCCGACGGCGCAAACACTGCTGAGGCCGACGCGTGTCTCCAACGTGAAGCTGCGCACGTTCGTACATCCCGGCCAGACAGTAGTAATTCATGCGGAGGTCTTGGCGACACGTCAGACTTGCGCTGAGGTTGGAGTTACGGCGGAGGTCGAAGGTCAACGCGTGTCAACCGCCCGTGTGGAAACAGGGCTGAGGGAGGCATCGTGAGCGGAGGACGACGCCGCGTCGCGATTACGGGGATAGGGGTCGTCACTCCGCTCGGCAACGACTCCGCAACCACGTGGGACGCGCTCCTCGGTGGTCGCAGTGGAGTGGCTCCGATCACCAGCTTCGATGCCGGTGGCTTTCCAGTCCGGATCGCTGCTGAGGTGAAAGGGTTTGATCCGCGAACCGCTATTGAGGATCGCAAACTCCTCAAATTCATGAACCGCTCTAACGGTTTCGCGCTCGCTGCGGCGGAGGAAGCGATTCGGGATGCCGGCATTCGCCCGGAGAGCGGGACTGCTGCGCGCTGGGGCTGCGCTGTTGGCACGGGAATGATGGGGGTTGAGTTTGCGGAACTCGTCGAGATCCATCGACGGTTTACCGAAAATGGCCACCTTGCTGTGGAGCGCCTTGGCGCCGCGGGGGCGACCGCCGCGGACCCGGTTGCATTCTGCCGAAGCCAAGCCAATGCCGGACTCTCGCTCCTCCTCCGCCATTTCGGCATCCGGGGATACGCGACCTCGGTGAACACGGCATGCGCCTCCGGCGGTCAGGCGGTCGGCACAGCGCTAAAACTGATTCGGCGTGGGATTGCCGATTTCGCCCTCGCCGGCGGCTTCGACTCAATGGTAAATCCGGTCGGGCTCTCAGCCTTCTGTCTCCTCGGCGCTCTCTCACCAGACAATGATACGCCCGAGCGTGCCAGCCGGCCGTTCGATCGTACCCGAAACGGGTTCGTCCTTGCCGAAGGCGCTGGTTTCCTCGTGCTCGAGGAGTGGAATGCAGCCCGCCGGCGCGGCGCGCGCGTCTATGCAGAGCTCGCCGGTGATGGCAACTCTCTCAGCAGCTATAGAATCACCGATTCGCACCCGTCAGGCGACGGCCCAATCCAGGCCATGTGCCACGCCCTCGCCGACGCCGGCGCGCGGCCAGAAGATGTAGACTACCTGAACGCCCATGGCACCTCCACGCTGATGAATGACCGCAGCGAGTGTGCCGCAGTGCGAGTGGTGTTCGGCACACACGCCGATCGTATCGGGGTCAGCTCGACAAAGAGTCTGATGGGACATCTCGTCTCGGGAGCCGGGGCGGTCGAAGCTGCCATCTGCGCTCTTGCAATCCATCGGGGAATCCTCCCGCCCAACGCAAATCTCCGTGAATTGGACCCCGATTGCAATCTCCCGTTTGTCCGGGAATACCCCTTCACCCGGCGCGTGAAACTTGCGATCTCGAACTCTTTCGGCTTTGGGGGGTCAAACAATTGCGTAGTCCTCCGGAACCCCGAGAACGTTCGGACATGAGCACAAAGGTGATGGTAACCGGCGAGGGTGCCATCTGCGCCGCAGGCAAGCATCCCATGGAGATCTGGGAGGCGGCGCGCGCTGGGCGATCCGCGATTGTGCCAATTCAGCAGTGGGATTCGGCAAGCTGGCCGTCGAGGCTTGCGGGAGAGATCGTCGATTTCAACCCCCGAGCATTAGTGGAGGACCGGAAGCTCCACAAGCTTGTCCGGCGCACCGATCTTCTTGGGTTGTATGTCGCTGCCAAGGCGATTGAAAGTGCCGGACTCGTCGCGCATCGCGACGCACTTGATTCCACCGGAGCCGATTTGTTCAACGATCGCACGGCGGTCTACGTCGGGTCCGGCGGCAGTACCTATCAGGACCAGTATGACTTCTTCCCACTTCTCACCACTGCAGAGGGCAACCTTAAGGCATTCGGTCGTGAATTGACGGGCAACGTAAACCCCATGTGGCTGCTTCGGGTCCTCCCCAATAACGTCCTCTGCCACGTTGGAATCCGATACAACTTCAAGGGACCGAACGGGTGTATCGTCAACCATGGCGTCAGCGGGACGCTCGCAATCGCCGAAGCGGCGGCGGCTCTTCGAGCAGGCGAGGCGGACCAGGCGGTCGCGGTCGGACACGATTCACCCATCGAACCAGAGAATATCCTCCACTATCATGCGATTGGACTCCTTGCTTCAGACACGATTCGGCCTTTTGACGCCAGGCATAGCGGGAGCATCCTAGGGGAAGGTGCCGCGGCACTGGTCCTGGAAACAGAAGCTTCTGCGCGTGCCCGTGGCGCGAAGGTCATCGGGGAGTTTCTCGGAAGTGGCTGCGTGACTGAGGCCGAAGGCCTCCTCTCGGTCCGACCGGACGGGGATGGGCTTGCGCGCGCTATTGCTCAAGCGCTTGACGATGCTGGGATACACGCCGATGACGTCGGAGTGATCGTCGCCCACGGAAACGGCACGCCGTCGTCGGATGCCTCAGAGGCGGCGGCCCTTCGACGTGTCTTTGGCTCCACGTCACCGCCGGTGACCTGCTTCAAATGGACGTTTGGACACTTGCTGGCCGCGTCAGGTATTATTGATGCCGTCTTGGCCCTCAATTCGCTCCGTCAAGGCGACATCCCCGGGATCGCGACCCTTCGAGACCGCGACCCGGCCTGCGAAAACCTGGCCGTCTCGGCGATGGCACAACCGCCCCGGAGCGATGTGGCGCTCGTGCTGAGCCGAGGCTTTGCCGGCACAGACGCCGCGTTACTTTTCCGGGCCCCGCGGCACTCAGGAAACAGCTAATGAACCCTACCGGTCCTCTCACGCGCTGTGGCATCGACGCCGTGGAGATCTCGCGCCTAGAACGGTGGCTACGCGAGACGCCCGAGGAGGACGTCTTGCGGGTCTTTTCCGCAGAGGAACTCAAAGACGCGGGTGACGGAGCCGGTCGCGTCGCTAGCATCGCCGCGCGGTTTGCGGCCAAGGAAGCGTGTCTGAAACTCTTTCCCCGTGAGACCGCGCTTGGAGAGATCGGTTTAGGCGACTTTCTCGTTGTCCGGGATGGCTATGGCGCGCCCGGCATCCTCCCCAGTCAGAAGGCTCAGGTACTCCTCGATCGCTATCGCCTGAAGGCGATCGCGCTTTCGCTTACCCACCATGACACGAGCGCGTCTGCCGTCGCCGTCACCGATCCTGCGGAGACCCAGGTGCCACTCGTCGGCAAGCTAATCTATTACCTTATTCCAATCCGCCGTCGAGTCGTCCTTTCGAATCTTCGTCTCGTCTTTGGGGAAAAGGTGCCCAATGACGAAATCGTACGGTTAGCACAAGCCTTCTACGGACACCTCGCACGTTCCCTCGGCGAGTTCCTCCGGTTTTCCTGGCTTTCTCTGGAGCGCCGTCGCGCACTCGTGCGGGTGGAAAATATCGACGCGATGCTCCGTGCACATGCGCAGGGGAAGGGCATTCTCGTCCTCACGGGCCATTTTGGAAACTGGGAATTGGCAACCGTCGCGGGGATGGCAAACTTTCCGCAATACCGTGGTCGGTTCCACATCCCCCGGAAACCCCTTCACCCTCCCTGGCTCGATGCCCTCGTGACCGGCCGGTTTCGTCGCGCGGGTCTCGACGTTCTTCCCAAGAAGGGAGCACTCGAGGGCATCCTCGATCGGCTCGCCGCCCAGGATGTCATTGTGTTTATCCTGGACCAACACGCCGGAGCGAGGGACGGTGTGGAGGTAGAGTTCTTTGGGCACCCAGCCAAGACCTTTCGCAGCCTCGCCACCATTGCGCTTGCCACCGGAGCCCCAGTGGTCCCGGCCACCACGTGGCGCGAGCGCGACGGCCAACACGTGCTCCGCTTCGAGGAGGCTCTTCAGGTGCTTGAGTGCGACGATCCTGACGAAGCCATTCGGGCGAACACGCAGGCCTACAACGCTGCGCTCGAGCGGTTGATTCTCCGGCATCCCGAACAGTGGTTCTGGATGCACCGTCGATGGAAAAACCTTCGTTGACCCCCTGACATTTCCCCCAGGTCTCGCCCCACACGATTTCATCACCACGCCCATTGCACCGTTCCCCCTCATACCTGTCTGGGGTTGTGCCAGCATAGATGCGCCTCCAAAACTGCTGTCGATATACCGGCAGCTGCTCGAAAATCGTCACTGTCGAGCAGACACCTCCATTTCAGAATCTGTTTATTTTTCAATAGTTCCGGCCCAGATGCCTTGGCATAGACATTGCCGACACCCCTTGTAAGGCGCATTGTAAGCGCCGCACCCCAAGAATGGTGAACTGGAGCGAAAGAATCATGGGTATTCAGGATTTCAGGGAATGCCCGACATGCCTTGGCGGGACCAACCCGCATTACGATCTCACCCCGTGTCCCAGCTGTTGGGGGGCCCAGAAGATCCCCCACCTGCCTTCAACTTCACGGAGAGAAATGGTTCGTTTCTACCGATGGGTAACAACCGGGGTGAACACGCTATCACGGCGGAGGCGCCTGCACCGTGGCTCGGACCAGTCGGGCCATACCGACCGAGCTACCTCAGCACGTGACCGGCGGAAAAGAGGCCTGTCGAGGAGACGATCTGGACACACAGACCGCGATCGCGGTTTATAGAGGAGGTCACATTGTGAAAAAGAAACTCGGCCAAGTGAGCCGCAGTCAGTCTGAGGACATCTGCGCGATGCTCCGGGAGGTCCATGGAGCACCGCATGTTGAACTACGCGTGTATCGTCGTTCCCCCTGCTCCAATGACGAATGCCTGCCGGGAACGGAATGGATTGCCGTCCCTGTTGAGATGCTGCCAGATCTGCTTCGCATGCTCGAGCAGACGCAGGACCAACTCGTTCGGCAGGGGATGGTGCATCTGCCTTCCTTTAGCGAGGCGACGTCCATGGAGGCTGGTGAGGCGGTCACCCTTGAAGCCTTTGCCCCGCCCAGCCGACGAGGTGATGCCCGGCGGGATTGCCGGGTACCGTTAGTCGTGCCGGTCGGATGTCGTCTTTTGAGTACCCAAGACCCGGCTCCTTCAAAAGCGGTGACCGGCGAAACTGAGGATGTCAGCAGCGGAGGCGCACAAATCTGGATCTCCGAGCGCTTTTCGCTCTTCAGTCGCGTCGAAGTCTTCATGCAGATCGCAGGCGTGAACTTCCAGGGACGCGCGCAAGTCGTCGGGGCCGAGGTGCATCCAAAAGGTGGACGATACCGCCACAGCCTCAAATGGGTGGGACTCAATCCCGAAGCGACGGCTGCCTTGTCGAAGCTGACCAACAGCGCGGTTCAAAAAGACGGATCTCGGGAAATCTCGCTCCGCTAATCTCCCCCTACGCTGGTCGTCCTGCGACTCCCTCTTTCCCTGCCGAACAGGAAGACTTTGTCTTCAATGACGCTTGACCTTCGGGCCCCGCCAACCGAACTCGTTCAAATCCACCCGTGCCTGTAGATCAAAGCGTACCCCTTCTATTTCCAGTAATTGACGCTGTTCAGTGCTCCCGCCTCCACTCGTTCTGGGACTGATCCTGCCATGCCGATTGATGACCCGATGCCAGGGAACATCGGTATCACAGGGAAGAGCAGCCATTGCATAACCGACGATGCGGGCGGGGCATCGACCCACAATTTTCGCCACCTGGCCATACGTGGCTACCCGGCCGGGCGGAATTTGACGAACAACAGCATAAATCCGTTGGTACAGGCGTGTCTTTGTGATGGGCCGATTGCGAGACTTTTCAGTAAGCGATCCCACATTTCTCGAAGTACTTTTGGTGGTACTCTTCCGCTCGATAAAACTCCGACACAGGCGTGATCTCAGTAACTATCGATTTTTTGTGAAGACCGCTGTCCTGAAGCTTGTTCTTCGATGCGATTGCAACGGCTTCCTGCTCCGGGTTGTGAAAAAAAATTACAGATCGGTACTGTGTACCAATGTCCGGTCCCTGTCGGTTCAACTGTGTTGGATCATGAACGTTCCAGAACACGTCGAGCAGTTCTTCGTAAGACACCTTGGATGCATCGTATTCCACTTGAACCACTTCGGCGTGTCCGGTTTTCCCCGAACATACATCCTTATATGTCGGATCCTTCAAAGACCCGCCTAAATATCCGACCGTTGTGGATACAACCCCCCTCACTTTGCGAAACGCGGCTTCCACCCCCCAAAAACAGCCTGCCCCAAACGTGGCTTTTTCCATCTCACCGCCTCCACCGTTCCAGAATGCCTGAACTCCGTACCAAAGTCCTCACGGTACTACTCAGCACCGTCCATCCCCCTTGCCGAGGGTAATTACAGATCGAGTTCAACAATCTCCGCGTCTAACCTACCGTCGCCTATATACAGACGAGCCAAAGATACGGGGAGATTGAATCTCCGCGGACCGGCACTTCCAGGATTCAAGAACATAACGCCGTCCTTCTCTTCCACTCTGGGACGATGCGAATGACCGGTAATGACGGCCGTGAATCCGGCTACACCTGGGTCGAGATCGAGTTGGTACACGTCATGGAGAACATAGACGTGGACTTCACCGATCGAAACAGCTTCGGTTTCTGGCAGTCCTTTTGCCCAGCCACCCTTGTCGCTGTTCCCCCGGACGGCAATCACTGGTGCGATCCTTCTCAGTTCTTCCAGAAGCCTGGGATCCCCTATATCGCCCGCGTGGATAATGAGTTCAGAACCTTCGAGCTCGGTGACCGCTTCGGGTCGCAACAACCCGTGAGTATCAGATATGACACCAATAATATGATCATCCTGTGCTCTGGGTGCCATGCTTGTCCATTCCCTGGCATGCCGTAATAGAGTACAGCCACGTTTCGTTTAGAACCACATCAGGATATCTAACTGTCCCCGGGAGATCAAGAGGTCTCGAGGCAGGCGGACAATCCCAGTCCGGATGGCTGAGGGGAAGAATTGGGCGTCTGCTCACCCATCCTTGTCCAGCGCACGTACCTCAGCGTGACGAAAACACCCGACCAGATGGTCGTTCACCATCCCAGCAGCCTGCATGAACGCGTAGCAGATCGTTGAGCCGACGAACTTGAAGCCCCGACCTTGCAGGGCCTTGCTCATCCTGTCCGACTCCTTCGTCTTGGTGGGAATCTGCCGCATGCTCTTCCAGGAGTTGTGTTTCGGCAAGCCGTCAACAAAATCCCAAACAAAGGCAGCGAACGACCCCAACTGATCCTGGATTTCGAGGAACGCTCGGGCGTTGCTTACGGTCGCCGTAATCTTCTGTCTGTTACGGATAATCCTGGAGTCCAACAGCAGTCGCTCGATTTTGCCCGTGGTGTACAGAGCGATCTTCCCAGCCTCAAAGTTGTCCAAGGCTTTGCGGAAGCTTTCTCGCTTATTTAGAACGATCGCCCAACTCAATCCTGCCTGAAAGGTGTCCAGGACTATGTATTCGAAGAGCTTCCGGTCCTCGTGAACGGGTACACCCCACTCCCGGTCGTGGTAGGTAACCATGAGATCATTCATCTCGGCCCAGCCACACCGCTTTATCACCGCTTGCTTCTTCACTCACCGCTCTCCCAGCCCTGCAAAACCCACCTGCCCACATTTCTTACCGGCCAGCCGACAGGCGAGCGACAGGGCTTCGGCCAAACCGAGGCCCCTGACATAGGCATCAATCACGCCAGCATTGAACGTATCCCCAGCCCCGAGGGTTTCTTTTACCTCGGCTGGCGCAAAGGCAGGACTGTGGATCACCTCTGCCCCCCGGCCGAGACCGTACGCTCCCTCCTCGCCCCATGAAAGGACTACGTCAGACTCTGGGGCCTCGTCGCGCATGCGGAGGAGGAAGGCATGGGGGTTGTCAAATCCGCGGTGGTGGGCATACGTCCTTGAGAAGATCAGGAGCGCTACACTCGGGAACGCCTCCTCGATTCCGGGACGAGGCTTTTCCACCTCCACCGAGCACGGAATTCCCCTCCCGGCTTCCTTGGTCCGGTGCACCATGCGGACCGTCTCTTTCGGGTCACGGCCCTCGAAGTGTACCCAGTGGAAGGGAGTGAGATCAACGTGGCGAAAATCGTCGTCGCTATACTCGGGGAGATCCCGATAGTGCACGATGGTCCGTGTGCCCATTTTCACGTTAAGGATAATGCACGACGTCGGTGGCCGGCCTGGCACGCGGCGACAGGGGCTCATGTCGATCCTGTAGCGAGTAAGGTCCTCTAGGATGGGGGAAGCCTCTGGACTATCGGATAGTACCCCGCCAAAGGTGCACGCATGGCCCAATTGACTGAGGATGACCAGGGTGTTGGCGGCGTTCCCGCCTCGGCCAATACGCATATCGAGGGCGCGTAACTCCGCGTCCTCCTGGGGATACCGCTCCATGTAGAAGATAAAGTCCAGCGCCGCCGTGCCGATCGCCAGGATGCGCGCCATCAGTTTCACCTCCAGCTATGGCCACCTGGGCAAATTCTCATAATGGAGAAAAATGGCAATGGTGGCGGCAAATTAGCACACTTGAGGCGCTCTCTCAAGGGTAGGCCGACCCCAGTGCTTGACAGTGCTTGCATACTGCACGATACTAGATGCACAGAGGGTTGGACTAGGGGTGTTGTTACCCCGGGCCTACCGCTGGCAGAAACCCTTGTTGCACCAACACTTACATGCCCTCCTTGGGTGCAGTAGAGCCCGCGGAGGGCGTTTTTACTTTGTTCGGGTCTCGCATACGACCGATGTGGGAGGACTGGCAATGCGGGAGAAGGAATTGTGGGGCCTGCAAGCGATCTGTGCCTATATGGGCTGGCGAGATCCCCAGACCCCCTTACGCGCCCTCGAACGCGAGGGCTTTATGATGTTCCGCCTTCGCCGCGGGAACCACGGCAGGACAGCATGGTATTCAAATTCGGAGCTGATCCGTGCCTGGATGGCTTCCAGAAGGAAGGTGGAACGAGAAAGGCTGCTCTGGCGAGACTTGCTCAAGCAAGAGAGGGAAAGAAAGGGCCGGAAGACTGATCGGCCACGTGTTGCGTAGTCGCGGAGAATCACAGACCGGTCGCTTTCGGATCGCGCTCAACAGAGAGCAACTTCTTGGCGATGGCTAATTGCCACGACCGCGGACGATTACGATGATCACGGATTATCTCTTTCTCGCCCCTGAGGGCGAAATCCTCTGTAGTCGTCAGGAAATCTGCAGCTACGTAGAACGCCATTATACCGAGCGCCGTCCCTGTGCTCGGTGCGGCTGCTATCTCATCCCCACTGGCGAGACTCATAAGGTCTTGTTCCACATATACCGCTGCGCCAACAGCATATGCCATGCGTCCATCAGCAGCTTCCGACTGCTGCCTCGCTGGAGCCGAAGAGCTGCGTAATCAGCCCGGTGCCCAAGAAGCCAATCTTCATGGTAAGCTTCCCCCATCGGGAGCGTCTGCTGATCTCGCCCGCTATATTTCCCCTTCAGCCTTATATCTGATTCGTTCGGATTGACCACGCTCGAAGCAATATTCAACAGATGAGCCTGGATTCTTTTCAAATATCTGGTGTACAGCCCGACACTCACTGACTCTTTCGGCCCAAATTCTTCCATATCCTCTTTTATCAGCTTATCCATAATCTCGTCACATTTTTTAATAAACCAGCACGTATCATCGATCAACTTTTTCGCTGATTTCCGTTTCGATTCTTTCAATAAGGGGTTAGTTCGGCGATGCAGTGTTAGAGCATCCGCGGCCAGGTGTCAACGGGAATGAGAATTATGGAGCGCGTTTGCTGGAGCTGCAGGCTGAACTGGTGCGGATGGTAATGGTTGCGTTGCTGTTGTTGGTGTACGGGTTAGCTTTTTGAAGGAATTGGGGGAGGTGAAGGATTACGTTACTACGGGGCTGTATCCAAGAATAACGGTTTTGCGAGTGGTGTCTTCTCGCTACTCAATACATTAAGTATTGCAACAAACTCGGCATGATCATTGATCCTGATGGTTTCCGTCTTACCGCCTGGGGTCTTTATTGCAATTCTCCCCGAATTGTTCTTGACATCCCACAAGGCACGGTAATGATGCACCGACACAGTAACCTCCTTTAGTGAGTTGCCTGCCGTCGTGCCGATTGAATCACGACCGGCTCGACGGGCACGTCCTGATAGGACCCGCGATTGGCTGTTTGTACGCCGGCAATCCTGTCGACCACATCCATGCCCGTAACCACTTTCGCAAACACCGCGTAGCCAAAGTCTCGCACCCCATGATCAAGCAGTGTGTTGCCCTGTAGGTTAATAAAGAATTGTGATGTCGCGCTATTTACATCCCTTGTCCGTGCCATTGAAAGCGTGCCACGTTCGTTCTTGAGACCGTTGTCCGCCTCGTTCTTAATGGGTGCACGCGTTGACTTCGGTCGCATATTTTCACTAAAGCCCCCCCCTTGGATGACGAATCCGGGGATAACGCGGTGAAATATCGTACCATCGTAGAAGCCAGCATCCACATAAGCGAGGAAGTTCTCGACAGTGAGCGGCGCCTTGTCTGGATAGAGCTCAATCACGATCTCTCCTAACGTCGTTGAAAAAACAACCACCGGTTTGCCTCCTCCCTGCTTGCGGCTCGTGGCTTCACTCCCAGCGAGTCCCGCGATGAGTAGGAAACTCATCGTGCTTGCAAGACATATTGTCAAACGGCAGATCATACTCTACTCCGTTCCGGGTGGCAACAAGGCCGTACGATTCTCATATCTATAATACAAACACTTCCGCTCGGCAATCAGGGGCACACCTGAATTTTGTATCGGGGAAAATCCTATACTTTGCCTAGCAAAATCCCCTATGCCGCACGCTTGCCCTTCCTGAAGCAGGTCTCCTTCCGTCCCGCCGGAGAACAAGGAGATTTCAGGTATCGGCTAGCTGTGCAGGGCTACTGGCCCAGAACTAGTCCTTCGTCGCGTCGAAACTCACGACGGGCTCCTCCCCGACCACCTCGGCACTGTGCATCGTGCCCCGTGGTACAGCGATACAATCACCCGCTTCAAGGATGACTTCCTGGCCTTTTACTGTCATACGAAATCGGCCGGAAACGATCGCGTCGATCTTGTCGATCCCGTGTGTATGCTCAGGGAAAGACGTTCCTGGGGGATAAACATAGCGCGTAATTCGGTAGCCTTGTTGCTCCAATTTCTGCCGCAGCCCTTTTTCAGAAAGAGCGCCATCCCGTTCTGGGTTCCACTGCTCCACGTACATTCTTGTCTCCTTCTGCTCGGATGTGAGATCAGGTTGTGAGGTCTTTCATTGCACCAGTGAGCCTTTCGCGCACCAGATTGATATGCATGCGCAAATTGTAAAGCTGATCCGCGTATGCCAGGGGAGTAGGGATCTTGTTCACTTCATCTTCGATACTATCCAGCTCAGTCAAATACACAGAAAGGCGTTCGGGAGATCGGTCACCCTCGAATCCCATGTCAACAGCCTTCACATCCTTATACCACCGATAGATCCGTCTTCGCACCCTCCATCTATACGTCGGTGGCACGATCTTAAATAATGGAAAAAGCAACGCGACGAGGGGGATCAGCATGATCACCATCCGTTGGACCAATGTGGCAGCCCAAAAAGGAAGATACCGCTGCAGGAATGAGGGACCATGTTTATAGTACCGTTCGGCCTCTTTGCTCAGGGGAAATTCTAAATATTTCGCAGAGGGAAACTCGCCCTCTCGTTCAAAGACATCTCCCGATCCGTGAATCTCCGTTGCAGCCTGGAGAAGGACATCGGCCAATGCTGGATGAAAGTC
>JBFHXD010000019.1:0-25549 GCA_041599135.1 Methylomirabilales bacterium (SeqCode)
CACCTTGGCCGCCCCCCCTGCGGCGTTGATCTTGCGGAGGGCAGACTCAGAAAAGCAGTGCGCCTCCACCGTAAGGGGATGCGAAAGATTTCCATCTCCCAGGACCTTGACCCCGTCCTTGACCTTTCTGATGAGACCTCTTTCGAGGAGCAGCAGGGGAGTCACCGTCGTCCCCGCTTCGATCCGATCCAGATCCCGGAGATTGACGATGGCAAACTCCTTGCGAAAGCGATTCCGAAAACCCCGTTTCGGCAGGCGGCGACTGAGTGGCATCTGGCCTCCTTCAAACCAGGATGGAATGCTCACCCCTGACCGTGCCTTCTGCCCCTTGTCCCCTCGGCCCGCAGTCTGCCCGTGCCCCGATCCGGGACCCCGCCCAACCCGCTTGCGTCGCTTTCTTGAATTCGGGGCCGGTCTCAGTTCGTGAAGTCTCATCGGACACTCCTACTCTCTACCCAGCCTCTTCCGCTGTCTTTCCCCGGAGCAAGCCCACCTGCTCCGGAGACCGAAGAGCCTGGAGTCCGGCCATGGTCGCTTTGGCCACATTGTGCGGATTAGCGCTGCCGAGCGATTTCGCCAGGATGTTTTGCACGCCAGCCGCCTCGAAGATCGCCCGCGCCGCACCTCCCGCGACAATTCCGGTCCCCTCCGAGGCCGGTTTCATCAAGACGAGCCCTGCCCCGAATGTGCCGAGGATCCCATGGGGGATCGTCCTCCCCCTGAGCGGAACCTTGATTAGGCGTTTCTTGGCTGCCTCGATCCCCTTCCGGATCGCTTCGGGGACCTCATTGGCCTTCCCCAATCCGAGCCCTACATGCCCCGCCTGATCCCCGACTGTCACCAAGGCGCTGAAGCTGAAACGGCGACCACCCTTGACCACTTTTCCTACGCGGTTAATGTGGATGACACGTTCAACGAGGTTCAGCCCCTGGCTATCGATCTGCTCGCCCCTCACAGACCTCCTCCACTAGAAGTTCAATCCTTTTTCCCGAGCCCCGGTCGCCAACGCCTTGACCCGTCCATGGAATTTATACCCGCCCCGGTCGAAGACCACTCGCCGGATCTCGTGCTTGAGGGCCTTCTCCGCCAGGATCTCGCCTACCACCTTGGCGGCAGCTGCCTTCGTCCCTTTTCCCCCCTGTCCTTTGAAGTCGGGCGAAAGGGTTGATGCGGCCACCAGCGTGCGCCCCTCCAGATCATCGATGATCTGGGCGTAGATATGACGACGAGACTTGAAAATGGACAGGCGAGGCTTGTCAGGCACACCGAAAACCTTTTTTCGCACTCGTCGGCGCCGCCTCTCTCGGGCAAGTTGCTTCTTGGTCCAATCGATGACGCTCACCAGTCTTCCCTACTTCGCGCCGGCCTTCCCGGCCTTCCGACGGATCCGCTCGCCCACATACTTGACGCCCTTCCCCTTATAGGGCTCCGGGGGGCGTAACCCCCGGATCTTGGCGGCGACCTCCCCCACGCGCTGCTTGTCAATTCCGGACACCGTGATCAGCGTCATGTTCTCTACGGTCGCCTTGATATCGGCAGGGAGCACGTATACCACGGGGTTGGTATACCCCAGGCTTAACGTAAGCATCTGGCCCTGGACCTGAGCGCGATACCCGACGCCGACCAGCTCCAACTTCTTCTCAAATCCCTGGGTCACGCCTTGAATCATATTGGCGATCAGCGCCCGGGTAAGCCCATGGAGGGCCCGGTGAGGTTTCTGATCGGTCGGACGCTCGCAGAGGACCTTCCCCTCTTCTACCCGAACCTGGATGGCAGGGTGTACCTGTAGCGCCAAGCGCCCCCTAGGCCCCTGCACTTTGACGGACCCATTCGTCACCGAGATCTGAACCTGGCTGGGGATGGAAATGGGCAACCGTCCAATCCGCGACATCACATGACTCCTGAAAATCGTTCATGGTTCAGGGTTCAGGAGATCTCGGAATTACTCCATCGCTGAACTATGAACCCTGAACTGTCAACTCGTCTTACCAAATGCGGCAGAGGAGTTCTCCTCCTACCCCTTGGTTCCGCGCCTCCCGATCGGTCATGACTCCCCTGGAGGTGGAGAGGATCGCGATTCCCATGCCGCTCAGGACTCGAGGAATCTTGCGCGCCCGGGCATAGACCCGGAGCCCTGGCTTGCTGGCGCGTGAAATCCCCCGGAAGACCCGTTCGTTCCCAGCACCGTACTTGAGGTAGATCCGAAGAATACCTTGAGCGCCTTCATCGATGACCTTATAACCTTTGATAAAGCCCTCGTTCTTCAGGATGCGCGCAATCTCTCCCTTGAGACGCGACGCCGGAATATCCACCTTCTCGTGCCCCGCCGCATTGGCGTTCCGAAGGCGAGTGAGCATATCGGCAATCGGATCGGTCAACATTCAGCTACCTCGTTCAGGGTTGAGGGTTCATGGTTCAGAGATGAAACCGCGCTGGCTTCTGAACGCTGAACCTGGGCTGAACCCTGATCCCTGAATTGCTCTTGGCCCTGAACAATGAACCATAACCTCTGAACTGGCACGTTACCAACTGGCCTTGACGACGCCGGGCACCTCTCCTCGGAGGGCCAATTGGCGGAAGCAGATCCGGCACATGGCGAACCGCCGGAGATAGGCGCGGGCGCGGCCACAGATCCGACAGCGGTGATACCGCCGCGCCCGAAACTTTGGCTCCCGCTGCGCCTTCACGACGAGGGACTTTTTTGCCACACTCCTCCTCCCTCAGGACCGAAATGGAAATCCCAGTTGCTCCAGCAGGCCACGGGCTTCCTCATCGTTTCGGGCGCTCGTGTGGATGCAGACATCCATGCCCCGGACCATATCGACCTTGTCATACTTAATCTCTGGGAAGATGAGCTGCTCCCTGACTCCGAGCGCATAATTGCCGCGTCCGTCAAACGAATGAGGGGACACCCCTCGAAAGTCCCGGATCCGCGGCAGGGCAATATTGAGAAACCGGTCCAGAAACTCATACATCCGGTCCCCCCGCAGCGTCACCTTGCACCCAATGGGCATCCCGGTCCGAAGCTTGAAACCCGCTTCGGATTTCTTGGCCCGGGTCACAACGGGGCGCTGCCCGGTGATGGTCGCCAGCTCCCCGACAGCATTGTCAATCACCTTCACATTCCCCACCGCTTCCCCCAGCCCCATGTTGATGATCACCTTCACCGGCCGAGGCACTTGAAAGACGTTCTTGTATCCAAACCGCTTTATGAGGGCGGGAACCATGTCTCGCCGATACCGCTCTCGGAGCCGGGACGGGCCCTTGGGAGCAGCCGGAGCCCGCTGCTCGGCTTCCGGTTCCGCCTCGGCCTTCTTTTTCCGCTTCTCCGCCATCCACTTCTCCCTAATCCACCGCTTCGCCGCACTGTTTACAGACCCGAACTTTTCTCCCATCGGCGAGGAAGCTGTGCCCGGTTCGGACCGGCCGGTCACACCGGGAACAGACCACCATGACGTTAGAGACGTGCAGTGGAGCTTCCTTCTCCAGAATGCCGCCCTGCTGGCTCGCTCCTCCCGGCCGGGTGTGACGTTTCACGATATTGATCCGCTCGACGACCACCATCCCAGTCTGCGGGATGACTCTCAGGACCTTTCCCCGCTTGCCACGGTCCTTTCCGGCGATGACTATCACCAGATCATTTTTACGAATCGGCAGCGCCGGCTGTACCGCCATGGTGTCCCTCGACCTCTTCGTCCCCGCGGCTTCTGAATCTGCGTCCCTGTGTCCCTCAACTCACTCCTGCTACACATCGTACGCTTCCGCCAGGGGTACGTCACTAGACGACCTCTGGGGCTAACGAGATAATCTTCATAAACTGCTTCTCGCGAAGTTCGCGGGCGACAGGGCCAAAGATCCGGGTTCCGAGGGGATTGTTTTGCTCGTTGATCAGGACCGCGGCATTCCGGTCAAACTTAATGTATGATCCGTCGGTACGCCTGACTTCTTTTGCCGTCCGGACCACGACCGCCCGAACGACATCTCCCTTCTTCACCGTTCCCTCAGGGAGTGCCTCCTTGACGTTCGCCACGATAACATCCCCGATTCGCCCATACCGTTTCGCAGAACCTCCGAGGACCTTGATCACCGAAATCCGCTTGGCCCCAGAGTTGTCTGCCACATCCAGAATTGTCCTGAGTCCGACCATGACCAATTCCCGTGTCGCGCCGATGACGGCGCGATGCGCACTGCCTATAGCTCATACAGCCTTTTGTACGACCTCGATAATGCGCCACCGTTTGTCCCGGCTCAGAGGACGCGTCTCCATGATCTTGACCCTGTCCCCCGCCCGGCACTGCTGCTCTTCATCGTGGGCCTTCACCTTTGTCCGACGGCGCAGCAGCTTGTTATAGCCGGGGTGCCGGAAAAACCGCTCAACCGACACCACCACCGTCTTTTGCATCCGGTCGCTTACCACGGTCCCTGTGAAGACCTTCCGCCGACTGCGCTGCTCACCCATCCTACACCGACTCCCCAGGACCCTGGTCGTGATCCGTCCGTTCCCGAAGGATGGTCTCGATCCGAGCGATGTCTCGTCGGAGCTGGCGCAGGCGTATGGGATTCTCCAACTGCGCCACAGCCTTCCGCATCTTCAGCCGGAAGAGATCCTCTCTGAAATCGGCTCGCTTTTGCGCCAGTTCCTCGCTGGTCAGTTCACGGAGATCCTTGACCTTCATCCGCCCACTGCCTCCTTGGCCCGTGCGACGAACTTCGTCGCAATGGGCAACTTGTGTCCTGCGAGACGCAGCGCTTCCCGAGCCTCGGTTTCCGTGACCCCTTTCAACTCGTAAAGGATCCGACCCGGCTTGACTACCGCGACCCAGCCTTCCACTGCACCCTTACCCTTTCCCATGCGGGTCTCCGCCGGCTTAGCCGTGAGCGGTTTGTCTGGGAAGATCCGGATCCATACCTTGCCGCCCCTTTTCACATACCGGGTAATGGATCGCCGACCCGCCTCGATCTGGCGGTTCGTCACCCAGGCTGGTTCCAAGGCCTTGAGGCCATATTCACCAAAGGCCAGCGCGGTGCCTCCCTTCGCCACCCCTTTCGTCCGACCTCGCTGCTGTTTTCGATACTTAGTGCGCTTGGGCATTAACATCGACGACTCCTACCTCCCCACGGCGACCCTTCGCCGGCGCCGCGGCTTCTCCGCGACGATGTCTGGAACCGCGGGCTTCCCCTCCATTTCTGCAAAGGGTTCTGGCACCACCTCGCCGTGAAAGATCCATGTCTTGACCCCAATCATTCCATAGGTCGTCCTCGCCTCGGCAAGGCCGTAATCGATATCGGCCCGAAGGGTATGGAGAGGCACCCGCCCCTCCCGGTACCATTCGGTTCGGGCGATCTCCGCTCCCGCCAGCCGCCCCGAGACCATGATCTTCACCCCCTGCGCGCCCAAGCGGAGGGCTGACTGGACCGCTTTTTTCATGGCCCGCCGAAAGGCCACCCGTCTCTCAAGCTGGGCGGCAACAGCCTCCGCCAACAACTGCGCGTTGGTCTCTGCCTTCCGGACCTCGGTGATGTCGAGTTGAAGTTCCTTATCGGTCATGGACGCCAGGTCTTGGCGGAGCTTGTCGACCTCGGCACCTTTTCTCCCGATGATGATTCCGGGTCGGGCGGCCCGCACGATGATTCGAAGCTGATTGGCTTTCCGCTCAAACTCGATGCGGGAGATGCCGGCGTGGTACAGTCTCTTCTTGAGGAACCGACGGATTTTGACGTCCTCGTGGAGTTGATCCGCATACGACCTGTTCGCGAACCACCGTGATTTCCAGGTCTTAATGTACCCGAGTCGAAACCCCTCAGGATGGACCTTTTGTCCCATGTCTCACCTGTACGCTACGACGCCGGACGTTCGTCCAGCACAACGGTGATATGACTCGTCCGTTTCTGAATCGGAGTTGCCCTTCCCATCGCCCTGGGCTCCCACCGCTTCCATCGAGGGCCTTCGTCAACGGTGGCCGCCTTCACAAACAGGCGCTCCACATCCCTCACCCCATGGTTATGCTGCGCATTGGCCATGGCGGACCTCAACAACTTCTCGACGACCCGGGCCGCCCGCTTCGGCGTGTAGCGGCAAATGGTCAGGGCCTGCGCCACATCCTGACCCCGGATCAGATCGACGACCAGCCGCGCCTTCCGGGGTGGTACTCTCACAAACCGCAAGATCGCCCGTGTCTCCATACTCGCTCTCGCCGCCCCGCTCCGTCCCGTGATCCTTCTTACTTCAGGGCAGTCGCTTTGGACGTGAGCCCGCTGTGCGCGCGGAAGGTCCGCGTGGGGGCGAACTCACCCAGCTTGTGGCCCACCATATTCTCCGTCACATAGATCGGAATGAACTTCTTCCCATTATGCACCGCCAGCGTATGGCCCACGAACTCCGGCGTGATGGTTGATCGGCGAGACCAGGTCTTGATCACGCGGTGGTCTCGTGTCCGATTTATTTCCTCGATCTTCTTGAGCAGCTTGGGATCGACGTACGGTCCCTTCTTTAACGATCGCCCCATCGAAACAACCTCCGGCATAGCCAGCAGCATTCCGCAAAGGAGATGCTGCTGACAGCTTTATTTACGCTTGCGTCGCGTCACTATCTCACGGTCAGACCATTTTCCCTTTTTCCGTGTTTTGTAGCCCTTGGTCGGCTTGCCCCAGGGGGTACACGGATGTCGGCCCCCCGCACTCTTTCCTTCACCACCCCCCAATGGGTGATCGTGGGGGTTCATCGCTACGCCTCGCACGGATGGCCGAATCCCCAGCCAACGAGTACGTCCTGCCTTCCCCAGAGAAATATTCTCGTGCTGGATGTTGCCCACCTGGCCGAGGGTGGCAACGCAATCCACGTGGACCTTCCGGACCTCCCCCGATGGGAGCTTAAGCAGCGCCCGGTCCTCCTCCCTCGCCATCAGCTGAGCCGAGGCACCGGCACTCCGACAGAGCTGTCCCCCCTTCCCCCGCCACAGCTCGATATTGTGAACCACCGACCCAACTGGAATGATCCTGAGAGGCAAGGCATTCCCCACGCTGATCTCGGCTTGTGGTCCGGACATCACCTGCGCACCAACTTGAAGTCCATCGGGAGCCAAAATATAACGCTTCTCACCATCCGCGTACTGGAGAAGAGCGATATGCGCTGAGCGATTCGGGTCATACTCGATGCTTGCCACGTTCGCCGGAATACCAAACTTATGTCGCTTAAAGTCGATCTGACGATATCTCCGCTTATGCCCTCCCCCCTGGTGGCGCATCGTGATACGGCCCTGGGTATTGCGCCCACCCTTCTTCCGAAGAGGAGCGAGAAGCTTCTTGAGCGGTCGTCTCTTCGTGACCTCCTCAAAGGTAGCCACCGACTGGAAGCGACGACCCGGTGACGTCGGCTTGTAAGTTTTCATTCCCTTCTCACCTGCGATCCAGCTGTCACCAATCAGCCGTTCCTTGAGAAGAGCTAACAGCTGACTGCCCGTTAATTACACCCCTTCAAAGAACTCGATGCTATGTCCCTCACGGAGCGTGACAATGGCCTTCTTCCAGTCAGAGGTCCGTCCCACAAAACGCCCGAGGCGTTTCATTCTCCCACGCATGGCCACGGTATGGACCGCAGCAACCTTCACGTTAAAGAGTGCTTCGACCGCTTGTCTAATCTGGACCTTATTGGCCCGCCGATCCACCTCAAAGAGGTATTTGTTCTGCTCTTTCAGCACCGTACCCTTTTCGGTCACGACGGGGCAACGGACAATCCGATGCGGCTCATTCATGGCGTCAGGGCCTCCTCAACCTTGACGAGCGCCTCACGGGTGAACAGGATGGTATCAGCGTTCACCACATCAAAGACGTTCACCCCCCGGGCCGGGAGGATCTTGATCCCCGGGAGGTTCCGAGCAGATTTTTCGACTGCCTCCTCCCTTTGGGAAGTCACCACCAAGACTTTTCCGGTGAGGCCTAGAGCCTTGAGGATCCCCTGGAAGGTCTTCGTGCTGGGCCGATCCATGGTTAAATCTTCCAGGATTTGGAGCTGTTGTGCCGCGACCTTACTCGAAAGAGCGGTGCGCAGGGCTTCCCGTCTTAATGTCTTCGGGAAGCGAAAGCTCCAATCCCGGGGTTTCGGCCCGTGGATGATCCCTCCGTGCCGCCACAGGGGTGAACGGTTGCTCCCCGCCCGCGCCCGGCCGGTCCCCTTCTGACGCCACGGCTTTCTCCCCCCTCCTGAGACCTCAGCACGCCCCTTGGTCGAAGCGGTTCCCCGCCGCTGTTTTGCCCGCTGCCACCGGACGGCCTCGTGAAGGAGGTGTCCTCTGACCGGAGTTCCAAACACGGCCTCAGACAGGACGATCTCGTCCACCTTCTCGTTTTGGGGGTTCATGACATCGAAGACCCGTTCCATTGCCACTCCGATACCTTTCGGCTCTCAGGTATCTGCACCCCGCCGGGTCATGCCTCGGACTCCGCAGTTTTCTCTGGAGGGGTTGCTGGTGCGCTCCCAAAGGCTCCCTTGCCCGTCTTTCTCACGGTGACTAACCCGCCCTGCGGACCGGGGAGTGCTCCACGAATTAATAAAAGGTTTCGATCAGGGTCCCGCCGAACCACATGGAGTCCTCGGACCGTCACCCGATCTCCCCCCATTCGTCCGGGCATATGGTGTCCCTTAAAGACCCGCGAAGGAAAGGAGGAACCACCGATCGATCCCGGCGCCCGGTGGAACATGGACCCGTGACTCTTTGCACCACCCCGGTAACCCCAGCGTTTCACTCCTCCCTGGAAACCGCGACCTTTCGACGTTCCAGTCACCACCACCTCTTCCCCCTCGGCGAAGAGTTCGACGGTGAGGGTCTGACCCACCTGATACTCGGCTGCCGACTGCAACCGCATCTCCTTGAGATGCCGCATGGGAGCGACCTTCGCTTTGCCGAAATGACCACCCATTGGCTTGGGGACCCGCTTTGGCTTCTCCGGAAGGTAACCGACCTGGACCGCCTCGTAGCCATCCTTTTCCCGCCCCTTCTTTTGGACAACGGTGCAGGGGCCAGCCTCCACCACGGTGACGGGAACGGCTCGTCCCTCCTGGTCAAAGACCTGGGTCATTCCCACTTTGCGGCCGATCAATCCAATGCCTATTTGCATGATAACGGTCCGAGGTCCGCCGTCCGACGTGATCAGCCTTCATCCCTTGGTGACTTCGGATATCGAACGGTACGACTACAGTTTGATTTCAACATCGACCCCCGCCGGTAAGTCGAGCCGCATGAGGGCATCTACGGTCTGCGGCGTGGGTCGCAAGATATCCAGGAGACGGATATGAATGCGGATTTCGAACTGTTCCCGCGACTTCTTGTCCACATGCGGGGAGCGCAGGACCGTATACCGGCTGATCTTCGTCGGAAGGGGGATCGGTCCCGAGACTCCTGCCCCTGTCCGCTCGGCCGTGCTCACAATCTCCTTCGCAGACTGATCGAGGATTCGGTGGTCGTATGCTTTCAGCCGTATCCGAATCCGTTCCGCTTCCATGCCCGGCTCTCCGCCTTCAGCTATCAGCAGTCAGCTCCTGAATCCTGAAAATCCATCGCTGGCTGCATGAAGCCACATCCGTCACCTGAAAGTGAAACTGGGGCTGACGCCCCAGATGATCATGCTCTTCAACTTGCCACCCGCCCGGTGAACTCCTCGGCAAGGTTTCCAGGGAGTGGCTCGTACCGGGCAAACTGCATCGTATGGGTCGCCCTTCCCTGGGTTGCTGACCGCAGATCAGTTGCGTATCCGAACATGGTCGCCAGGGGAACCTCCGCCCGCACGACTCGAGCCGCCGGTCGCGTTTCGATCCCCGTGACCCGACCCCGCCGACCGTTTAAATCCCTTATCACCTCGCCCAGAAACTCCTCCGGCACAACGACGTCCACCTGCATCATGGGTTCAAGGAGAATCGGCTGGCCCTGTTTCACCGCTTCCTTGAAGGCCATCGACCCGGCAATCTTGAAGGCCAGATCGGAGGAGTCCACTTCATGGTAGGAGCCGTCGGTCAGGGTCACGGTGATGTCCACGACGGGATAGCCAGCCAGCACCCCGCTCTCGGCTGCCTCCCGGACCCCTTTCTCGACCGCCGGGATGTACTCCCGGGGAATCACGCCTCCCACGATCTTCTTCTCAAACCGCAGGCCACTCGCAGCCGGCTCGGGTTCGACGTGGAGGTAAACATGACCATACTGCCCCCGGCCTCCGGTCTGCCGGACGAATTTCTTTTCCACATCCACGGGCCGCGTGATGGTTTCCCGGTACGCCACCTGAGGACGCCCCACGTTGGCTTCGACCTTGAACTCGCGGAGGAGCCGATCCACGATGATCTCGAGGTGGAGTTCTCCCATCCCGGATATGATCGTTTGGCCGGTCTCCTCATCCACTCGGGTCTGGAACGTGGGATCCTCGTTGCCCAAGGCCTGAAGGGCTAGGGAAAGCCTTTCGGCCCCCTCTTTGGTTTTGGGCTCGATAGCCACCGAAAGGACCGGCGTCGGAAACTCAATGGCCTCAAGCAGGATTGGGCGACCTTCATTGCACAGGGTATCGCCTGTCTTGGCATGCTTTAGGCCGACGGCAGCAGCAATATTTCCCGCCTGAACGCTCTTGACCTCCTCCCGTTTGTTCGCATGCATGCGAAGAAGGCGACCGATCCGTTCTCGGACCCCTCTGGTCGAATTATAGACGGAGGTGCCAGACTCCATGGTCCCGGAATAGACCCGAAAATAGCAGAGCTGACCGACGTAGGGATCAGCGACGAGCTTGAAGGCTAACGCGGCCAGCGGCTCCGTATCATTCGGCGACCGTTTCTCTTCCTCTCCCGTCTTAGGGCTCACCCCGGTTACCGGAGGAAGATCCACCGGCGAGGGAAGATAATCCACGACCGCATCGAGCAAGGGTTGAACCCCCTTATTCTTAAAGGAGGCCCCACACAGGACCGGCGTAATCTTCAGGGCCAATGTGGCCTTCCGGATAGCAGACCTGATCTCTTCCTCCGAGATCTGTCGCCCGTCGACATACTTGCGGAGTAAGGATTCGTCCTGTTCCGCGACCGCCTCCAAAAGCTTTTCCCGGTACTGCAGGGCTTGATCCGCGTGCGCCGACGGGATCTCCTGCATGTGGAACTCGGCCCCCAAGGTTTCTTCTTCCCAGACGATCGCTTGCATCCGGATCAAATCGATGACGCCGGCAAACCGGGTCTCCTGCCCTAGGGGCAGTTGGATCGGTACCGGATACGCTCCGAGTCGCTCGGCAATAGAGTGTACCGACATGAAGAAGTCTGCCCCCACCCGGTCCATCTTGTTGACGAACGCCACCCGAGGCACATGATACTTGTCCGCCTGCCGCCAGACCGTCTCCGACTGTGGTTCCACTCCAGAGACCGCATCAAAGATGACCACGGCCCCGTCCAGGACCCGAAGCGACCGCTCAACCTCCACCGTGAAGTCGACATGTCCAGGCGTATCGATAATGTTGATCTGATAATCGCGCCAGAAGCAGGTGGTGGAGGCGGATGTGATGGTAATCCCCCGCTCCTTTTCTTGCTCCATCCAATCCATCTCTGCGGAGCCCGTATCCACCTCACCCATCCGGTGCGTCCTCCCGGTATAGTAGAGCACCCGCTCGGTGGTGGTAGTCTTCCCCGCATCGATGTGGGCCATAATCCCGATGTTGCGAATGCGATCCTTGGCTATCTTCACTGTCACGCTGCCTGACTCCCTCTCCTAGAACACTGAAGGCCCCGCTCCCAATACTTAGCCACCCGAAGAATCGGGATAGGACCTTCTTACCACCGGTAATGGGCAAAGGCCTTGTTGGCTTCCGCCATCCGATGCGTGTCTTCCCTTTTCTTAACAGCCGCTCCTCGATTATTGGCTGCCTCGATCAACTCCGCAGCCAACCGTTCCTCCATTGTCTTTTCCGACCGTTGTTTGGTGTACATGAGGAGCCACCGGAAGGCTAACGAAAGCCGCCGCTCGGCCCGGACCTCCACCGGAACCTGGTAGGTGGCGCCCCCTACCCTTCGGGACTTCACCTCCAGAACCGGTTTCACATTGTCGAGGGCCTGCTTAAATACCGCCAACGGATCGGTCTTCATTCGCCCCTCGATGATTCCCATGGCTTGGTAAAAAATTTGCTCTGAGAGTGATTTCTTTCCTGCCCGCATCATATTGTTGACAAATTTGGCCACCAGTCGGTTGTGATACACCGGATCGGGCAGAATCTCTCGCTTTTCCGCCACGCGGCGCCTCGGCATTCACTCACCTTTTCATTTTCATCAATAACATCGTGCTACAAACGAAAAAAGGCACCGAGAGTCGAGGAGAGGAACCTCTCAGTGCCGCACCCGGTCAACTCGTTTTGGGCCTTTTCGCCCCGTAAAGGGAACGCCCCTGCCGGCGGTCCTGAACCCCGGCGGTGTCCTGGGTCCCCCGGATGACATGATACCGGACGCCAGGAAGGTCTTTCACCCGTCCTCCGCGGATCAGAACGATGGAGTGTTCCTGCAGGTTATGTCCGATCCCCGGAATATACGTGGTCACCTCAATCCCATTGGTCAAACGGACCCGAGCCACCTTGCGCAGGGCCGAGTTGGGTTTCTTGGGCGTGGTGGTGTACACGCGGATGCAGACCCCCCGTTTCTGCGGCGAGCGCTGAAGCGCGGGAGCCTTCTCCTTCTTCCGAATCGGCTGTCGCCCTTTGCGAACGAGCTGGTTAATCGTTGGCACTGCAGAACCCCGAATTAATTCTCCCTAAACCTCTTGAAATTAAACGTCCTCTCCCCCATTGTCAAGCAATTTTTCCGCATCGATCTCCATCAGTTCCGTCGCCGCAGACATTTCGACCGACGGCTGCTCAGCCTCCATGACCTGGGCCGGAGCCTCAAGAGCACGGACCGCCGTTTCCCGGTACCACGACATCCCTGTGCCGGCCGGGATCAGGCGCCCCATGATAACGTTTTCCTTCAGGCCGCGCAGCTCGTCCCGAGCGCCAGTGATCGCAGCCTCCGTGAGGACCTTGGTGGTCTCCTGAAACGATGCGGCAGAGATGAAACTATCCGTGGACAGCGAAGCCTTCGTGATGCCCAGGAGGAGCGGCTTGGCGGTGGCGGGTGCCCCACCGGCCGCCAGGACCCGCTGATTCTCCTCAAGGAAGACGTGCTTGTCCACGTGTTCTCCCACGAGGAAGTTGGTATCACCCACCGTCTCGATGCGCACCCGCTTCAGCATCTGGCGCACGATGACCTCAATGTGCTTATCGTTTATGTTGACCCCCTGCAGGCGATACACTTCTTGAACCTCGTTGACCAGGTAGCGCTGCAGTTCCTGATCCCCGAGGACATCCAGGATATCGTGAGGATTGATGGGCCCATCCATGAGGGGCTCCCCCGCCTTAATCTCATCCCCTTCGAGCACGTTGATATGCTTGCCCCGAGGGATCAAATACTCCCTGGTCTCACCACTTTCGGCGTGGATGACGATCTTCCGCATGCCCTTGCTCATGCCGGCAAACGCCACCCGGCCGTCGACCTCCGAGATAACGGCTGCTTCGCGCGGGCGCCGGGCCTCAAAGAGTTCCGCGACCCGTGGCAGACCGCCGGTAATGTCCTTCGTCTTCGTTGTCTCCCGAGGGATCTTTACCACAGTATCGCCGGCAGAGATCGCTTGGCCATCCTGGACCGTGAGATGGGCACCAACCGGCAGGAGCGTGCGGAAGACTGTACCCCCTTTCTCGTCTTTCACCGAGACCCGGGGTTGGAGTTCTTCCCTGCCATGCTCGACAATGACCCGTTGAGCCAGCCCAGTGACCTCATCCACTTCTTCATTCATCGTTACGCCCTCGATCACATCCCGGACCACCACCCGGCCGGGCGCCTCTGAGAGAATCACCGAGGTGAAGGGGTCCCATTCCGCCAACGTCGCGCTCGGACCCACCTGTTGGCGGTCCTGCACCTTCAATCGGGCTCCGTAGACCACCTGGTAGGTCTCCCTTTTCCGCCCCTTCTCGTCGACGATGGAGAGGGCGCCATTCCGGTTCATGACGACCAGATCCCCGGCAGCGTTCTGCACCGTCCGGATGGTGTGGAATTGCACGGTACCCGCAAATTTATTCTCGAGGGTGGTCTGTTCCGCCAGACGGGTTGCCGTACCCCCGATGTGGAAGGTCCGCATGGTAAGCTGCGTCCCCGGTTCGCCGATCGATTGAGCGGCCAACACGCCCACGGCTTCGCCGAGCTCGACCATCCGACCGGTCGCCAGGTTCCGGCCATAGCACATGATACACACGCCTCGCCTGGCCTCACAGGTGAGGACCGATCGAATCTTCACTCTGTCGATACCCGCTTCTTCGATCCTCGCCGCCAGCGGTTCGGTAATTTCCGTATTGGCGTCGAGGATGGTTTCACCCGTGAACGGATCGGTCACATCGTCCAGTGCCACCCGACCCAGAATCCGATCCCGGAGCGGCTGGATAACTTCTCCCGCCTCCACCAGGGCGGTCACCCAGATCCCGTTGGGGGTCCCACAATCCCGCCCGTTGACGAGAACATCCTGGGCGACATCTACCAACCGCCGTGTCAGATATCCAGAGTCGGCGGTCTTCAGCGCCGTATCGGCCAACCCCTTCCGGGCTCCATGGGTGGAGATGAAGTACTGGAGCACCGTCAGGCCCTCCCGGAAGTTACTGGTAATCGGGGTCTCGATGATCTCTCCCGAGGGCTTCGCCATGAGGCCCCGCATCCCGGCCAGCTGCCGGATCTGCTGCTTGCTGCCTCGTGCTCCGGAATCGGCCATCATGAAGACCGGGTTGAACTCGCCATCCTTCATCCCCTCGATCTCTCGGAAGAGCTCCTCAGAGACCCGCTCGGACACCTGGGTCCAGATATCGATGACCTTGTTGTAGCGTTCTCCCTTGGTGATCAGACCGTCTAAGTACTCCTGCTCGATCTTGATGACCTCCTTCCGGGCCGCTTCGATGATCTCCTCTTTGCGAGAGGGGATGTGCAGATCATCGATCCCGATAGAGACGCCGGCTAACGTGGCGTACCGGAAGCCCAGATCTTTGAGATTGTCCAGGAGCTTCACCGTCTCGGCGTTGCCCAGGATGTAAAAACACTGGGAAATTAACCGGGTCAGTTCTCGCTTGCTCATCTCCTGGTTGACAAACCGGAGCTGATGGGGAAGGATCTCGTTGAACAGCACGCACCCAACGGTCGTGTCAATCAGCTCCCCATCCCACCGGACCTTGATCCGGGCATGGAGTCCCACCTCCTCCGCATCATAGGCCGAGCGGACCTCTTCCATCGACCCAAACACCTTCCCTTCGCCTTTCTCATCGATCCGGGCCTTGGTGACGTAGTAGAGGCCGAGCACGACATCCTGGCTCGGTGCGGCCAACGGGGTTCCGTTGGCCGGAGACAGGATATTGTGAGGCGCCCACAGGAGGATCCGCGCCTCCAATTGCGCCTCGAACGACAGCGGCACATGGACCGCCATCTGGTCGCCGTCGAAGTCGGCGTTGAAGGCGGCGCAGACGAGGGGGTGAATCTTGATCGCCTCTCCCTCCCCCAGGACAGGCTCAAAGGCCTGAATGCCAAGACGATGCAGGGTGGGGGCCCGGTTCAGGAGGACGGGATGCTCGCGGATTACCTCCTCCAGGGCGTCCCACACCTCCGGACGTCCTTTCTCGACCAACTTCTTGACGCTCTTGATGGTGGTTACGTGCTCATGCTGTTGAAGCAGCTTCCGAAATACAAACGGCTTGAAGAGCTCCAGAGCCATCTTCTTCGGCAAACCACACTGATGGAGTTTGAGTTCCGGACCGACCACAATGACCGAGCGTCCGGAGTAATCCACCCGTTTCCCTAACAGGTTCTGTCGAAACCGGCCCTGCTTCCCCTTCAGCATGTCGGAGAGAGACTTGAGCGGGCGGTTGTTCTGGCCCTTCAAGGCTCGCCCCCGCCTGCCGTTGTCGAAGAGGGCGTCCACGGCCTCTTGGAGCATCCGCTTTTCATTGCGGATGATGATATCGGGGGCTCGCAATTCCATGAGGCGCTTCAGCCGATTATTCCGGTTAATGACCCGCCGATAGAGGTCGTTCAGATCGGAGGTGGCAAAACGGCCCCCATCCAGCGGGACCAGCGGTCTCAGTTCCGGCGGCAGCACCGGAATCACCTCGAGGATCATCCACTCGGGCTTGTTCCCCGAGGTGAGGAAGGCGTCCACAATCCGGAGTCGCTTCACGATTTTCTTTCGGGTCTGTTGCGAGGTCTCTCGCTGCATCTGAGCCCGCAACTCCTCTGCCAGCTTCCGGATGTCCAACCGCCGTAAGATGGTCCGTATGGCCTCGGCCCCTATACCCGCTTTAAAACCATCCCCGTGCTCCTCTTGGAGCTTTCGATACCGGTCCTCGTTCAGGAGTTCATTGGGCTTGAGGGGGGTGTTCCCCGGATCCATAACTACATACTCCTCGAAGTAGAGGACCTTCTCCAGATCTCGAAGGGACATGTCGAGGAGATAGCCGATCCGGGACGGAATCGATTTGAAGAACCAAATATGGACGACGGGGGAGGCCAGCTCAATATGTCCGAGGCGCTGGCGCCTTACCTTGGACCGGATGACCTCGACGCCGCACTTATCACAGACCACGTTTCGATGCTTGATCCCCTTAAACTTGCCACAGTTGCACTCCCAGTCCTTGGTCGGGCCAAAGATCTTGGCACAGAAGAGCCCGTCCCGCTCCGGTTTGAAAGTCCGATAGTTAATCGTTTCCGGCTTCTTCACCTCGCCATGGGACCAGGAACGGATCTTCTCTGGCGACGCCAATCCAATCCGGATGCTCTTAAAGCTGGTTGGATCGATGGGCTTTTCGTCGAAAAACCCAAAAAACTTATCCACTCGCGTTTCCTCCCTTTATTGTGAGTAGCGCTTACGGATCACGCCTCGACACTGAGCGGGAGCTGCCGCGCGTCCGCTCAACTTTTGTCCGTGGCGAGATCCACATCCAGGCCAAGACTCTGCAGCTCCTTCACCAACACATTAAAGGACTCAGGAATCCCCGGCTCTAATGTGCAGTCCCCTTTGACGATCGATTCGTACATCTTCGTCCGGCCCACTACATCATCGGATTTGACTGTCAAGACCTCTTGGAGCGTATGAGCGGCCCCATACGCCTCCAGCGCCCAGACCTCCATTTCCCCAAAGCGCTGACCGCCGAACTGCGCCTTCCCTCCCAATGGCTGTTGCGTCACGAGGGAATAGGGACCAATGGACCGAGCATGGATCTTATCCTCCACCAGATGAGCGAGCTTCATTAGATACATGTACCCAGCCGTGACCGGTTGGTGGAACGGTTTCCCCGACCGCCCATCGAAGAGGATGGTTTTCCCGGATTCGGGGAGTCCCGCTTTTTTCAAAAGGTCTTTGATCTTCTTCTCCGACGGCCCGTCGAAGACGGGGGAGTCCACGGTGAGGTCCAGCTCTCTTGCCGCCCATCCCACATGCGTCTCCAAGATCTGCCCGACGTTCATCCGGGAAGGGACCCCTAACGGATTGAGGACCACCTCTACCGGGGTTCCATCGGGGAGAAAGGGCATGTCCTCTTCGGGGAGAATTTTCGAGATGACCCCCTTATTGCCATGACGACCGGCCATCTTGTCCCCGACCGAGAGTTTCCGCTTCATGGCCACATAGATCTTGACCATCTTGAAGACACCCGGGGCAAGCTCATCTCCTTTCCGGAGACGGGCTATCCGATTGTCGAGGAGGGTTTGCAACACGTGAATTTGATTATCGGCCGTGGTGACCAGCTGCTCCACTTCCTGGGCCGTTTCTTCACTCAACATACTGGCGATGTCCTGGAGTTCCGCGACAGAGAAGGTGTCGAGCAGTTCCGCTGTCAACTTCTTCCGCTTCGGGACCAGAACCTTCCGGCTCCCTTTCGCCTTGACATCCTTCCCCACGATCCGGCCGGTGAGGAGACTCCGAACCCGCCGATCGCGCTCCTTCCCGATAATGGTGATTTCATCGTCGAAGTCTTTCTGCAACCGGGAAATTTCCTCCTCTTCGATCGACTTGGCACGTTCGTCCTTGTCAACCCCTTTCCGAGAGAAGACCTTCACGCCCACGACCGTGCCATGAATCCCGGGCGGAACATAGAGGGAGGCGTCCCGGACATCCTCAGCCTTTTCGCCGAAGATGGCGCGGAGCAAGCGCTCTTCCGGCGTCAGGACCGTCTCTCCCTTAGGGGTGACCTTCCCCACTAGGATGTCTCCGGGTCTCACCTCGGCTCCGATCCGAATGATTCCACTCTCATCCAGATCTTTCAACGCCTCCTCACCCACGTTGGGAATGTCCCGGGTAATCTCTTCTTTCCCGAGCTTCGTATCCCTGGCCTCGATTTCAAACTCCTCGATATGGATCGAGGTGTACCGGTCGTCCTTCACCAAGCGCTCGCTGATCAGGACGGCGTCCTCGAAGTTGTACCCCCCCCAGGGCATGAAGGCGACCAAGATGTTCTGACCCAACGCCAGCTCACCATTGTCGGTCGCGGGACCATCCGCAACGACCTGGCCCTTCTTGACCCGCTGCCCCACGCTCACGACGGGTTTCTGGTTGATGCAGGTATTTTGGTTGCTCCGCTCGAACTTCAGCAGGCTGTAGATGTCGATATTGGAAACCGCGAGCTTCTCCTGTCGGTCGCCATCTACCCGGATGATCACCCGATTCGCCGAGACGGATTCCACGACCCCTGCTCGGCGGGCCGTCACCACCGCCCCGGAGTCCTGCGCCGCCACTGACTCCATCCCGGTGCCCACGATCGGAGCGGTGGGGCGGAGGAGGGGGACCGCTTGTCGTTGCATGTTCGCCCCCATAAGGGCCCGATTGGCATCGTCGTGTTCGAGGAAGGGAATGAGGGCGCTGGAGACCCCCACCAACTGCTTCGGGGAAACGTCCATGTAGGCCACCTTTTCGCGGGGAGCCATGATGAAGTTCCCGCCGATGCGAGCCTGCACCCGCTCATTTACCAACCGTCCTCGGGCGTCGGTTGGCGCATTGGCCTGGGCGATGATAAAGCGTTCATCGACATCGGCCGTCAGGTATTCAATCTCGTCCGTGACCCGGCCATCGCGAACTTTCCGGTACGGCGTTTCTATGAACCCAAATTCATTGACCCGGCCATAGGTGGAGAGGGACGAAATCAAGCCAACGTTGGGTCCCTCCGGTGTCTCAATGGGACACATCCGGCCGTAATGGGTGGGATGAACGTCTCGCACCTCGAACCCAGCCCGTTCCCGCGAGAGCCCCCCTGGCCCGAGGGCGGAAAGCCGCCGCTTGTGTGTGAGTTCGGCCAAAGGATTGGTCTGGTCCATAAATTGGGAAAGCTGCGAGGAGCCGAAAAACTCCTTCAGGGCGGCAGTGACCGGCTTGGCATTCACCAGATCGTGGGGCATGAGGGTCTCCACCTCCTGGGTGCTCATGCGTTCGCGCACCGCTCGCTCCATCCGCGCCAGGCCGATGCGGAACTGCTCTTCCAAGAGCTCTCCCGCCGACCGGACACGGCGGTTGCCCAAATGATCGATGTCATCGACGTGCCCCTCGCCGTGCTTCAAACTCAGAAGGTAGCGAACCACCGCCACCATGTCCTCTTTCTGGAGGACCCGGACTTCGAGAGGTGTCTTCATACCGAGTTTGCTATTCAGCTTAAACCGCCCCACCTTGGAGAGATCGTATCGGCGTGGGTTGAAAAACATATTGTGCAGTAATGTTCGGGCACTGTCGAGCGTCGGCGGGTCGCCTGGACGCATCCGTCGATAGATTTCCACAAGGGCGTCCTCTTCGGACTTCGTGGCGTCCCGGAGGACCGTTTCGCGGATCTCAAACACCTCGCGCTCATCGCCGCCGCGCAGCAGTTGGATCTGCTTCACGCCCCGTTCAGCAAATCGGCCCAAGGCTTCTTCGGTCACCTGTTGGGCGCTCTCCACGAGCACCTCTCCTGTCTCGTGATCGACCACATCAGCGGCCAAGATCCGGCCGACGAGATCCTCCCGGTAGATCGGGACCTCTTTCACCCGGGCCGCCTGAAGCCTCTTCAGGCTCGCCGCCGTGATCCGCTTCCCCCGTTGTAGGATGACTTCTTTCCCCTTGGAATCGGTGAGATCTTTGGCGGTTCGCCATCCCAAACTCAGCCCCTCGAAGACCTGGTCCCGGCTTCCGGTGAAGCGAACTGTATCCCGTTCATAAAAGAAGGAAAGGATCTCCTCGTTCGAGCCATAGCCGATCGCCCGGAGGAGGATCGTGATGAGGAACTTCCGCCGACGATCCACTCGGACATGCAGGACGTCGTTGGCATCGAACTCAAATTCGAGCCACGAACCCCGGTACGGGATCAACCGCGCGTGATAGAGGACCTTCCCACTACTGTGCGTTTTGCCCGAATCGTGATCGAAGAAGGCGCCTGGAGATCGGTGGAGCTGGCTCACCACTACGCGCTCTGTCCCGTTGATGATGAAGGTGCCATGCTGGCTCATGACGGGCATTTCGCCCAGGTAGACCTCCTGCTCCTTCACATCGCGGATGCCCCGGGCCCCGTTGCCCGATTTCTCCCAGACGACCAGCCGCAGGGTGACCTTCAGTGGGACCGAGAAGGTCATCCCCTTCTCGCGGCACTCCTCCGGGGTATACTTCGGTTCCCCAAAATCGTACCTGACAAACTCCAGGGATGCCGAATCTTCGTAATCGGTGATCGGAAACACGCTGGTGAAGACCCCCTGAAGCCCGGTCTCCTCCCGCCGCTCCGACGCTACTTCCATCTGGAGAAACTGCATGAAGGAGCGGCGTTGAATATCGATCAGATTGGGAATGGCAACAATCTCTGGAAACTTGGCAAAGCTGACTCGCTGCTCAAGCCCCTTCGTCTTTGCAACCGCCATGTTCTATCCACCTCACTCTTATTTAGAAAGGTCCCAAGGCTGTCCCCGGATCAAAGCATCTCACGCCGGGTATCGATCTCATGGAAGACGTGGGATGCCCACCACTACTTGATCTCGATCGTGGCCCCTGCCCCTTCCAACTTGCCCTTGATCTCCTCAGCCTCTTGCTTCGAAACGCCCTCCTTCACCGGCTTGGGCGCACCATCGACCAAGTCCTTGGCCTCCTTCAGACCCAGGTTCGTCATAGCCCGCACCTCCTTGATCACCTGGATCTTCTTCTCGCCCACCTTTGCCAGGACAACGGTAAATTCCGTTTGCTCCTCAGCAGGCGCTGCAGCACCAGGGGCAGGCGCCCCGGGGGCCACCGCGACCGGCGCAGCAACAGCGGCGGCGGAGACCCCGTACTTTTCCTCCAGCGCTTTGACCGCTTCATGCAGCTCGCGGATCGTCCACGTGTCGATGGATTCAAGAAAATCTTGGACCGTTACCTTCGCCTTTGCCATTGGATCCTCCTGTGGATGTTTTCCACGGGCCGTGACATGCTCTGTCGATTCATTCCTCGGCCTTCTCTCGCTTCTGCCGGACCTGATCCAAGCCAACCACAAGTCCCCGGAGAGACCCCGAGAGCGTTCCGACGAGGCCTCGGAGCGGGGCCGCCATGATCACCACGAGACGGGCCAGCATCACTTGGCGAGGGGGAAGCTCTGCCATGGCCAGAACCTCCTCCCGGGGAAGGATCTGGCCGTCCACGATTCCCGCCTTCACCTGCAGCACCGGTGTCTTCTTGGAAAAGGTGATCAGGACCTTGGCCGTGGCCACCAGATCCCCAGAACTGAAGGCCACGGCTGTTGGCCCCGCCAAATACTGCTCAAGCTCTGTGATCCCCACCGCTTGAGCGGCCAGTTGGGTGAGGCTATTCTTGACGACTCGGTATTCCGCCGAGGCCTCACGTAGCGCCTGCCGCAGCGCCGTGATTTCGCCGACGGTCAGACCGCGGTAATCGGTGAGGACCATACTTTTGGCCTCCCGAAGCCTCTCCTTGAGCCGCTCCACCTCTGCGACTCGTGCCTGTCGCCTCAGTGATCCCTCCCTGACCATCATCTTTCCCCCAATCCGTTCAAGGCCGCCCTGGTCTCTGCCGACTCCCCTAAGGCTTGGCCAATCCGGAAATCGTGCCAACGTCGACTCGGACTGACGGGCCCATGGTCGAGGAGATGAAAATGTTTATAACAAATTTCCCCTTGCTGGTCGGGGGTTTTGCCCGAGCCACGGCCTCGAGAAGGACAGTAGCGTTCTCCGTCAGCTGATCCTCCGTGAAAGAGACCTTCCCAAAAGGGGCATGGATAATGCCTGCCTTATCCACCCGGTACTCGATCTTGCCCCCCTTAAAATCCTTTACCGCTCGGGCGATATCAAAAGTGACGGTTCCCGTTTTGGGGTTTGGCATGAGCCCCCGGGGACCCAAGATCTTCCCTAACTTCCCTACTTGGCCCATCACATCAGGGGTAGCAATGGCCCGGTCAAATTCCAACCACCCCTGCTGAACCTTCTCCATCAGATCCTCGCAGCCCACATAGTCGGCCCCCGCCTCCTGCGCCTCCTTTTCCTTTTCCCCCTTGGCAAAGACCAGAACCCGGACTGACTTGCCAACCCCGTGGGGAAGGACGACCGTCCCCCGAACCATCTGATCCGCCTTGCGAGGATCCACGCCGAGACGCACTGCCACCTCCACGGTCTCGTTGAACTTGGCCGAAGCCACCCCTTTGAGCACAGAGATGGCCGTTTTCAGATCGACGGGGTGTGCCGCCTGCTCGGCTACCGTTGTCGCCGCCTTGGCATATCGCTTCGAGTGCGTCATCCCTTTCCTCCGACTTTCTCTCAGAACAGCCGCCGACAGTCAGCCATCTGCAATAAACTGCTGGGATGCCAGAACGCTAGTAAGCTGGAAAGCACGAAGCCAAACAAGGAATTCGGCATTCACCCGTTCTCGTGTTCTAGCCTCCTAGCGTCGCCGCCTCCTGGCCTTCCAGCTGCTCCCTATTGAAAGTGGACAGCTGACAGCTATATTCATGGAACGACCTCGATCCCCATGCTCCGGGCCGTTCCCTCCACGATACGAACAGCGGCATCGAGGGAATTGGCATTCAGGTCAGGAAGCTTGGTCTTGGCAATCTCTTCCGCCTGGGCCCGGGTGACCTTCCCCACCTTGACCTTGTTCGGCTCCTTCGAGGCCTGAGCGATCCCCGCCGCCTGCTTCAGCAGGATCGAGGTCGGCGGAGTCTTGGTGATAAAAGTAAAAGAACGATCGGTATAGATGGTGATCACCGCCGGGATAATGAGCCCTTCTTGATGTTGGGTTTTGGCGTTAAAGGCCTTACAGAACTCCATGATGTTCACGCCGTGCTGCCCGAGGGCGGGACCCACCGGCGGAGAAGGATTTGCCTTGCCTGCTGGGACCTGCAACTTGACGATTGCCGTGACCTTCTTAGCCATTGTCGCGCTGCTCCAGCCATCGGCAGTCCGCTGTCAGCAGTCAGCACTGAATTTCCTCTTGATCTTGCTGATCGCTGACGGCTGATTGCTGACTGCTTTTCTTTAGACTTTCTCCACTTGCAAAAATTCCAAGTCCACCGGCGTGGGGCGGCCAAAGATGCTCACCATAACTTTGAGTCGTCCCTTCTCGGGTTTGACCTCCTCAACGAGGCCGGTGAAGTTGGTAAAGGGACCATCAATGACCCGAACCGCCTCGCCCCGCACAAATTGGACTCTATGTTTCGGTTTTTCCGCCCCTTCCTCTACCTGCTGGCGGATGTGCGCAACCTCCTCCTCGGGGATCGGGACGGGTCGAGTCCCGGGTCCGACGAAGCCAGTGACCTTCGGGGTGCTCCGGACCAGGTACCACAGATCATCTGACATCTCCATCCGGATCAGGAGGTAGCCGGGAAAGAATTTGCGGGACGCGATCCGCTTTTTCCCCTTCTTGAGTTCCACCACATCCTCGGTGGGGATCAGGATTTCCGAGATCTTCTCGCGAAGGCCCAGAGCAGTCGCCCGCTGCTCGATGCTCGACTTGACCTTGGTCTCAAAGCCCGAGTATGTGTGAACGACGTACCACTGCTGATTCTGTTGCTCTATCGTACGCACGCTCAAATCACCGCAGGACGGCCGCCATAACTGTTTGGAGAATCACGTCGACCAGTCCCAAGAAGAGAGAGAGAATGAACACCGAGACGAGGACGACCGCGGTTGAGCCGATCACTTGCTTGCGGGGAGGCCAGCTGACCTTTCCCATCTCGGTCCGAACTTCCCTCAGAAACCGCGTGGTCTTCCCGAACCAGTCCTGCATCTCAGTACCCGTTGACCGTAATCCGACGACCGACCACCGATGACAGACAACGGTCATCGGTTCACGGTGATCTGTCATCCACACGTGGCAGGCCAGGAGGGACTCGAACCCCCAACCACCGGTTTTGGAGACCGGTGCTCTGCCAATTGAGCTACTGGCCTAGATTGCTCGGAGGGGGCAGGCCCCCCTTCCGACGCCCTTCAGCAAAGCTGACCTTTCGCCCTTCGGCGAGGGCTTCGGGGCTTCGGGTCACCTCCGTAAAAGCCCTCCCCACGCAAGGGCGAAAGCATTTCATCATTGCAGTCACCTGACTTCTTTGTGGGTGGTGTGCTTCCGACACCACCGACAGTATTTCTTCCGCTCCAGCCGGTCAGGGGTATTTTTCTTGTTCTTCGTCGTGGAATAGTTCCGACGCTTGCAATCCGTGCAGCCCAGCGCAATGATCTCTCGCATCGTTGAACCACCCGCAGATACGGTATTCGCGATTAGCAGTCAGCTTTTCAATGCTCGGGGCTGACCCCTGATCGCCGACGGCTACTCGATGATGTCACTCACCACACCCGCACCCACGGTCTTGCCCCCCTCCCGGATGGCAAACCGCAGCTCTTTTTCAAGGGCGATCGGCTGGATGAGCTCTATGCTAAGGCGCACATTGTCTCCCGGCATCACCATCTCGACGCCCTCCGGCAATGCGGCGACTCCCGTCACGTCCGTGGTCCGGAAGTAAAACTGGGGCCGATATCCCGAGAAGAAGGGGGTGTGCCGGCCCCCCTCCTCTTTGGTCAGGACGTAGGCCTCTGCCTGGAATTTCGTGTGTGGGGTGATCGAACCGGGCTTGGCCACCACTTGCCCCCGTTCCACGTCCTCCCGCTTGGTCCCCCGCAAAAGGAGACCGACGTTGTCTCCGGCCTGCCCCTGGTCCAGGGTTTTCCGGAACATCTCCACCCCTGTGACCACGGTCTTCTCGGTCGGCCGGAGGCCCACGATCTGGATCTCCTCCCCGACCTTGACGACGCCTCGCTCGACCCTACCGGTGACCACCGTCCCCCGGCCCGAGATCGTGAAGACGTCTTCGATCGGCATCAGGAAGGGCTTATCGACTGGGCGCTCAGGCATCGGGATATAGGCGTCTACCGCGTCCATGAGCTCGACGATGGCCTGACACTCACCCTTCTCTAACGCCTTGAGCGCGCTCCCCCTGACGATCGGGATCTGATCTCCCGGAAAGCCATAGTGACTCAACAGCTCTCGGAGCTCCAACTCGACGAGGTCGA
>JBFHXD010000020.1:0-25483 GCA_041599135.1 Methylomirabilales bacterium (SeqCode)
GCATAATGACCGCATTGAAGGGGGGAAGAATCGGATCCCCCGTATCAACCCACTGAAACTGCTCCTGCACCCGAAGACGAACGGAGTTCGTCTCGGACGCGCCACGAGTGTCCTCTGCCCTGACCGCGATACCATCCATAGCTGCCGCATTGTAATGGGGGTTTGACAGCAGGGCCCAAACCGGTTTGGCGGTCACGCGCGCCAGGGCTGCCTCCACCGGGACTACGTCGTCAGGTAAAGGCGTGAGCAACCCCCGCGCGTCGAGTGCCCCGTAGAATTTCTGCAGCGCCTCGTCCAAGGGAATCGGTTCCAGATAGACCTTGCGTCGCGCCATCACGAGAACCGCCGTACCTCAACTGTCTGACCCGCCGAGAACCCGCCGACATCTAACGGGATGACGATGAGCCCGTGTGCCTTCACCAATATGTAGATCAAGTTCGATTTCCCAAAGACCGGCTCGGCAAGCAACGCCCCTTCCTCCTCGAACAGCCGTACCGGCACATAGTCCTCTCGACCGAAGCTGGAGGCAATGTTTCTGCTCAGACGCGCCTGCACGGTCGTCCGCTCCGGCGGTACCGTCCCCACAAGATGGTAAAGGGCGGGGCGCACAAAGAGATCGAAGGTCACAAAGGTCGACACCGGATTGCCCGGCAGGCCGAAGACCGGCTTGTCCCTGCAGACCGCCAGGATCGTGGGCTTCCCTGGCTTCAGCGCCACCCCATGCACCAGGACGCCAGGTTTCCCCATCTCCCCAATGACCGTTGACGTCATATCCCGCGTGCTGACCGAACTGCCGGCCGAGACGATCAAGGCATCTCCTTGATCAATGCCTCGCTCCACAGCCTCCCGTAGGGCGTCATAGTCATCCCGTATGATTCCCAGAGAGTGTGGAACGCCCCCTGCCTGGAGAATCATGGTGGCGATGGTGTATGTATTGATATCCCGGATCTGTCCAGGACCGGGCTCGACGCCGGGTGGAACGACCTCGTCGCCCGTCGCGATGATCACGACACGAGGCCGCCGAATCACGGATACCGTCACAATCCCAACTCCCAACAGCCCTCCAACATCCTGGGGACGCAGGCAATGGCCTTTGGGGAGAAGACGCTCCCCATCTTTCACATCCTCGCCGACATGGACCACATTCTCGCCGGGTGCCACGGGTCGGTAGACCTCTATCATCGTCGGGTCTACAACCTGGGTATATTCGACCATGACGACCGCATCAGCCCCCTCGGGGATTATTGCGCCCGTGGGAATCCTCACCACCTCGCCGGGACGAACCTTCACGTCGGGAGCCTGTCCCATCGGGACCTCGCCACTTACCTTGAGATACGCTGGCATCCCATCGCTGGCCCCAAAGGTATCCTGGGCCCGGACCGCGTACCCATCCATGTTGGACCGGGGAAAGGTCGGAAGTTTCGTGGGCGAGAGAATGTCTGCGGCCAGGACCCGTCCCAGTCCCTCCTGCACCGGAACGTGTTCGGTCTCTCCTATCCGTGGGAGACGTTCGAGGAGTCGGCTGAGGGCCTCTGCTGGTGTCAGAACCTGAAAAAGCTCAGTCATTGCTTGCCTCGGAATTTGTGTTGCGATTATACCATCTGCGGGACAAGCCTCAACGTGCGGAGGTTTGGAGACACCTCAGGCGGGACGGATCTCGAGACTGATGTCGAGAGCCCGAGGCGAGTGGGTCAGGGCACCGACCGAGATGAGATCCGCGCCGGTCTCGGCGACTCGTCGCACATTGTCCAGCGTGATCCCCCCGGAGGCTTCAATCACGACGCTGCCTTTATATCGGTGAATCACCTCTTGCATGTGCTCAACAGACATCTGATCGAGCAGAAGCGCATCCACCCCCGCCTCGACCGCCTCGGCTGCCTCCTCGACCGTCTCCACCTCTACCTGGATCTTGAGGAGATGGCTCGTTCGCTGCCGGAGTTGGGCCACCATCGTCTTGAAGGTTTCTCCACGGGCCCTGACCACCGCCAGGTGGTTATCTTTTACGAGGACGCCGTCGCTCAGGGTCATCCGATGATTGAATCCCCCGCCCATGCGCACGGCATACTTGTCCAGCCACCGCATGCCCGGCACGGTCTTCCGCGTATCGACGATCCGTACCGGAAGGCCCGCCACGGCCGCGACGTAGCGGGCAGTCTCGGTCGCGATCCCCGACATCCGCTGAAGGAAGTTCAGGGCAACCCGTTCAGCCTTGAGAATACTCGCCAGCGAACCGCGCACGGCAGCGATGCGTTCGCCCACGCTCACACGGCTCCCATCCACTCGCCGAATTTCCACCGCAAGACCGGGATCGAGCATGGTGAAGACGGCGCCAAAAACCCACGTCCCGGCCAGCACGCCTGGCGCTCGCGCCACGGCCTCTGCCCGGCCACGCTCCTCAGCGATCAGCGCCTCCGTGGTGGGATCCCCAGTCGCCAGATCCTCCTCCAGGGCCACTTCAATCAGGCGGCGCACGTCAGGGAGGATAGCGCTGGGGAACGGTGCATGCTGCCCCTCTGTCAATGGAGACCCTCCAAATGCGATTCGCTCTTGACCCCTCCTGGCAATTCTCTTAGCATAATAATGGAAAGATGGTTTTGGAGAAAGCCCGTGCAGACTCAGACCGACATCACCCACGAAATCGTGCGGCTCAAGCAGGAGCGCAACGCCGTCATTCTGGCCCATAACTACCAGGTTCCGGAGGTCCAGGATGTTGCTGATTTTGCTGGGGATTCTTTAGGTCTTTCTCAAGCGGCCGCCGGAACCGATGCGGATGTGATCGTTTTCTGTGGCGTCCACTTCATGGCCGAAACCGCCTCCATTTTGTGCCCCGACAAAACCGTCCTCCTTCCCGACCTCGAGGCAGGCTGCTCTTTGGCGGCCAGCATTACCGCCGACGAGCTTCGGCAGTGGAAGGCACAGCACCCGGCGGCCGTCGTGGTGTCCTACGTGAATACCACGGCAGACGTCAAGGCCGAGAGCGACTACTGCTGTACCTCGGCCAACGCCGTCAAGGTCGTCCAAGCCATCCCCCCCGAGCAGGAGATCCTTTTTCTCCCCGATCTCTATCTGGGGGATTACGTGGCCCGGGTCACTGACCGGAAGAACATCCGCGTCTGGCCGGGAGAGTGCCACGTCCACGCCGGGATCCGCCCCGGACACTTTGAAGACGCCCTGCGCCTCCATCCAGATGCCGAGGAAATCTTCATCCATCCTGAATGCGGCTGCACGACGAACTGTATGGCCTTTGCCCAGGACGTGCCCGGCATGCAGGACAAGATCCACATTCTTTCCACGAGCGGCATGATCCGGCGGAGTCAGGCATCGACAGCCCGGAAATTCGTCGTCGCCACGGAAACCGGCATTCTCTACCCCCTTCAAAAGGGCAATCCGGACAAGGCCTTTGTCCCCCTCAAGGCAGATGCAGTCTGCGAGTACATGAAGCGGATCACCCTGGAGAAGGTCCTCCGGTCGCTCGAGGAGATGGTCTTTCAGGTGAAGGTCCCTGAGGGGATCGCCTCCAAGGCTCGAACCGCCATCCGCCGGATGCTCGAACTCGCCTAGTCTCCTCCCTCCCTGTTCTCAAGTCGCCGATGATTCTCCGCCGCTGCAGCCAGATCGTTAGACCCCCTCGGGAGCTTCCTGCGGGCTAGGGGAGCGCCGGGTCTTCTCGATAAGCCGGACTGCCCAGATCCCCACCTCGTACAGGAAACAGAGGGGTCCGGCCATGAGGGTCTGATTAAAGATATCCGGGGTGGGGGTGAGGATAGCAGCGATGACAAAGTTCAACAGAATGGCGTACTTACGGTTTTGAGAGAGAAACTTGGAGGTCACCAAGCCGAGCCGGGCGGCAAGACTCATGAGGAGAGGGAGCTGGAAGATGAGACCGAAGGCAATGAGGAACTTGACGGTGAAATCGATAAAGAGGCCGATGGAGAGCATCGGCGTGAGATGCTCGGTCTTATAGGTGAGGAGGAAGTTCATAGCGAACGGCAGAACAACGAAGTAGCAGAAGGCAACGCCAAAAAAAAAGAAGATGGTCCCTAAGACGACGAAGGGGAGCGCGTAGCGTCGCTCGCGCTCGAGAAGGCCAGGAGTGACGAACCGCCACAGCTCGAAAAGAATGAAGGGAATGGCCAGCAGGAGGCCAGTGAGAAAGCCGATCTTAATATGAGCCCAGAAGGCTTCGGCCGGGGCCACGAAGATCAACTGAGGCGGGGGCTTCGTCGTGGTCAGCACGAAGGGGTAACTTTTCTGGATGATAAAGGTGGTCGTGAGGATGCGCTTGAGGAAAGCCATGATCTGCTCGGAGAAGTGAAAGGAGAGGGCAAAGCCGACACTGATCGCGATGAGCGAGGCGATCAATCGCCTCCGGAGTTCCTCCAGGTGGGAGAGGAAAGGCATCTTTTCATGAGGCATCGGCCAGATTGTCCTTGGAAGGAGAGGGCTCGGAAGGAGAGACGGAGCCTTCGGCAGGGGGGGGCGGTTGCGATGGGGATTTCTCCTCTTCCTCCATGCTCAGATCGACGCTCAGGCCTTCCTTGAGGTCCTCCGAGGCTCGCTTGAACTCTGCGAGACCCCGGCCCAAGGCCTTGCCCAGGTCCGGCAGCTTCTTTGGACCAAAGACCAAAAGGGCAACAATGAAAATGACTATCAGTTCGGGCATTCCGATGCCGAACATACACATTCTCCTGCGGTGAAATCTCTAAATCGAGAGTAGCTACCGGGTCCTGCGCTGTCAAGGAGATTTGCCCTTTAGCGGCGCCAGACGAGGCTCCGCCACAGGTCAGGGGTGAACAGGACAAGGACCGTGAAGAGTTCGAGACGGCCCAAGACCATGCAGGCACTCAAAATCCACTTCCCGAGGGGGTGGACCGCCGCGTAGGACGCGATCGGTCCCACCCCGCCCAGCCCAGGCCCCACATTCCCCAACGTCGCTGCGACCGCTCCTATCGCGGTGACCAAATCCATATCGAGCAGGGTGAGGCTCGCGGTGGCAACGAAAAAGCTCAGGAAATAGAGGAGCACGAAGACGTGCACGCCCTCCAGGACCTCCTTCGGGACCACCTTGCCCCCGATCTTCACGTGGCGGACCGCCTTGCGATGAACCAGCTTGTAGAGATGGTCGTAGGCCACTTTGAAAAGCAGCAGGCTCCGCACTTGTTTGACCCCCCCCGCGGTGGAACCGGCACACCCCCCGAGCAACATCAGGCACAAAAGGAGGAACTGAGCCACGTAAGGCCAGATGGCGTAGTCGGCCGTGCCGAAGCCGGTGGTGGTCACGATAGAGACCACCTGGAAAGCCCCGTAGCGCAGGGCAGAGGAAAGATCGGGATAGACTCTTCCCCAGAGTATGAGGGTCATCCCGGCGATGATGACCAGGACGCTCACGGTATAGAACCGAAACTCGGGGTCTCGATAGACTCGGAAATTCCCCCGAAGGGCCTGGAAATGGAGCGCGAAATTGGCGCCGGCCAGGAACATGAAAACGATAACCACCGTGTCGATCGCGGCACTGTGATAGGCAGCAATGCTCGCGGCTTTCGGGGAGAATCCCCCCGTGGACATCGTGGTGAACGTATGCAGCACGGCCTCGATGAATGGCATCCCGAGGACCACGAGGAGGAGAATCTCGATCACCGACAGGAGTAGGTAGAGCCCCCACAGCAACCGCGCCGTCTGCCGGATCCTAGGGACCAATCGGTCCGGGACCGGGCCAGGCACCTCCGCCTTATAGAGCTGCATCCCGCCCACCCCCAACATCGGAAGAATCGCTAGCGAAAGGACGATAATCCCCATTCCGCCGAGCCACTGCATGAAGGATCGCCAGAAATGGAGCGCCAATGGTTGTCCGTCGATATCGGTCAGGACAGTGGCCCCAGTGGTGGTGAAGCCGGACATGGCCTCGAAGTATGCATCGGTGTATGTGGGGAGCATGCCCGTGAAGTAAAAGGGGAGCGCACCGAAGGCGGAAAACAGGATCCACCCGGCCGTAACGATCACAAACCCCTCCCGAGGACCGATGTCGATTCGGCGGCGAGACATCAGGAAGCCAAGAAGGCCTACTCCTCCGGTACAGATGATGGAAACGAAGAAGGGGAAGGTTTCCGGGCCGCCCATGACGAAGGCGATCAGGGCGGGAAGACTCATAGCCCCGGCAAGGCAAAGGAGCAGAAGGCCTAGGGCACGGAGGATGGGGGCAATCTGCATCCGGTCCTCCGGTCGACTTAGCCGCTAAAGAGCCGTTCCACTTTGGGGATCGCCTCGGGGAGAGCGAAGAGAATGACGCGGTCGCCGGCAAGGATTTGACTGTCCCCCTTGGGGATGATGATTTGTCCGCGCCGGCTCAAGGCTGCCACAATAGCCCCCTTGGGCATGTTCACCTCTCGAAGAGGACGGTCTACGACCGCGGTGGTGGGGAGGGCGACGAGCTCCATGATCTCGGCCTCCCATTCCGGCATTTCCACCAGGGAGACAACCTGTCCCCGGCGGACAAATTTGAGAATCACGCTGGCGGTGGTGAGGCGTGGACTGATCGCCGCGTCAATCCCCAGGGAGGGGGCCAGGTGGAGAAAATGAGGCCGCTGAATGAGGGCGATGGCTTTCTTCGCCCCCTGCCGCTTTGCCAGGAGGGCGGCGAGGATGTTGGTGGCCTCGTCATCGGAGACGGTCACGACGGCGTCCATCTCAAAGCCCCCCTCTTCCATCAGGGCCTGGCTATCCGTGCCGTCCCCCTCAATGACCAGCGTGCTCGTTAACCGGTGGGCGAGTTCCTCACACCGCTTGGGGTTCCGCTCCATGAGCGTGATGGGAATCCCCTCGTTCTCGAGGATCTGTGCCACAGAGAGCCCCACCCGGCCCCCACCTATAATGAGGACCCGCCGCGGTGGTTCCTCTTGTCGTCCAAAAAGACTCAGGATATCCGGGATATCGTCTCGCCGTGCCACCAAGTAAAGACGGTCTCCCGGGAGAATGGAGGTATCGCCGCGCGGGATGTGGAGTGTGTCGTTGCGGGATATGGCGGTGACCAGGAAGGGGCGCTCGTGCTGGAACGAAGTCAGATCCTTCAGCCGCTGGTGGAGGGCAGGAGCCTTGGGACCCACATCCATACCTAAAAGTTCCACCTTGCCTTCGGCAAAGAAGGCAACCTGCGCTGCCGCGGGGGTGTGGACCAGCTTGGCAATTTCCTCAGCCACCGCTTGGTTGGGATTGATCAGGAGGTCAATGCCGAAGGATCGCCCTGATCGGAGGAAGGGGCTGCTCGACAGCTCCGGATTCCGGGCGCGAGCAATGGTCGTGGCGACGCCGTACTCTTTCGCCAGAAGCGAGGTGACCAGGTTTACCTCATCCTGATCCGTGACCGCGATCAGCAAATCGGTTTGGGTCACTCCCGCCTCTTCCAAGGTCGTCGGAGAGGCCCCATTACCCTGGATGGCGAGAACGTCCAGTTCCTTTTCCACCCGCTCTTTCATGGCGGTATTCTCTTCGATGATGACCACATCGTGGCCTTCTTGGACCAGGCGCTTGGCGATATGGTAGCCCACCTCACCTGCGCCAACCACGATCGTCCGCACGTCAGCCTCCTCGAATCACCAGGCGGCCCAGGCCGTCCCGAAATGCAAAGCGTGGTACGCCATATACGCAACCAGTCCAGCGCCAGGAAGCGTCAAGAGCCAGGCGTACAGGATCTTCACACTCACCCCCCATCGGACCGCCGAAAGCCGCTGCGCGGCCCCGACCCCCATAATGGAGGTGGTAATCGTATGGGTGGTGCTCACCGGCACGCCGAGATCCGACGCCCCCACGATGATCATAGCAGCCGTCGTCTCGGCCGCAAAGCCATGGACCGGTTGCAGTTTTAACATCTTGAGTCCTAGGGTCTTCACGACCTTCCATCCACCGACGACGGTGCCGAGTCCCATGGCCAACGCCGCGATCAGGATCACCCACCACGGGACTTCCATTGTCGACAGGTATCCGCCAGAGACCAATGCTAACGTGATGACCCCCATCACCTTCTGGGCATCCCCGGTGCCGTGGCTGAAGGCCATAAAGCTGACCGAGACGACCTGGAGCTTGCGGAAGAGAGGATTGGCCCAAGCCGGGCTCGCGCGAAAGAACAGTTGGCCGAGGCCCGCCATGAACAGCAGCCCAAGCAAAAGGCCCAGAGCGGGGGAGACCAACATGGCCGCGAAAATTGGCTTGAGCCCCTGAACGTTTAAAATCCTCACGCCGCCATGGGCGATCGCTGCCCCCATAATCCCCCCGATGAGCGCATGGGAAGCGCTGATAGGCATCCCGATCAGCGTCATCCAGCCATTCCACACGATTCCTCCCACCAGGGCGGCCGCCACGGTGAGCTGGGTCACCGCAGTAGGATCGACGATTCCTTTCCCGATTGTCTTGGCCACCGCCGTTGAGTAAAAGGCACCTGCAACGTTTAAAGCCCCGGCAAGCAGGACGGCCTGAAGAGGCGTGAGGACCCGAGTGGAGACGACGGTGGCGATAGCATTGGCCGCATCGTTCCACCCGTTCGTGAAATCAAAGAAGACCGCCAGCACCACCACGAGGATGATGATCCACCCTGGCTCGCTCATGGGACCCGTGGTCTGGTTGACCGTTCCCCGTTTACCGTTGACCGTCTGTTCCGTTCACCGCTCTCAGTTCGCGGTTCACAGCAGATGCCGGATCTCGGTCTGTCGACTGTGAACGGTGAACTGTGAACCTGATCATGCATTTTTGAGGACGATCCGTTCCAGAATGTCGGCCACATCCTCGCAGCGGTCCGTCGCCGTCTCTAACGTCTCATAAATCTCTTTCCACTTGATAATATCGATGGGATCGTTCCCTTCCTTGAAGAGAGCAGCGATGGCGTCTCGGGAGACAATATCGGCGAGATTCTCGAGGCGATTGATCTCGACGCAATGGGAGAGAATATTATTCATGGCATTGAGATTTTGGACGGAAAGAACGATTTCCTCGGCCATGTGGTGAATCAGCTCAGCAAGGCGCTTGGCCTCGGGGGTGCACCGCTTGATCCCGTAAAGGGCCATCCGCGTCGCGGCCGCCTCGATGAGGTCCACGACGTCGTCCAACCCGCTTCCGAGCTGGTGGATATCCTCCCGGTCTAGGGGGGTGATGAAGGTCTGGTTCAGCTTTTTCATCAGTTCGTGGGTGAGCCGATCTCCCTTGTGTTCGTACTCCTCCACCTGCTTCCACCACGTATCGTAGTTGCCCTCCGATTCAACCATCTCCTTCAAGGCTACAGCGGCCTCTCGAATATTGAGAGCTGCGGCCTCAAACATATCGAAGAATTTTTCATCGCGAGGAATAAAACGGAACATCGATTCGACCCTTTCCACCAGGATGCGGAAGGACACTCAAGCGTACCAACCCCCCGGTGGGGTTGTCAACGGGGGCTCACCGCACAAGAATTCACCGATCCTCGGACTCGGTGTACCTGGTGAGTAACTGGCGCCGCTCGCCGTGACGCTCGAGCGCCAATTGAATCAGCCGGTCCAAAAGGGCGGGGTAGGTGAGCCCGCTGGCCTCCCAAAGTTTTGGGTACACCGACGTGGCGGTGAAGCCCGGGATCGTGTTGATTTCATTCACATAGGGTTCTTCTGTGGCGCGTTCCAGGAAGAAATCGATCCGAGCCATGCCGGCACAATCGATGGCTTGATAGGCCTTAATAGCCTGGGCTTGGATCTTCTCGCTGAGTGATGGGGATAAAGAGGCTGGGATGCGGACCTCGCTCATTCCAGGCTCATACTTGGCACGATAATCGTACCACTCCCGCTTTGGGATAATTTCGCCGACCACCGAGGCCTGAGGCCGATCGTTGCCCAAGACGCCACACTCGACCTCCCGACAATCCACGCCTTGCTCGACCACGATTTTCCGGTCGTATTGAAAGGCCCCCTCGATCGCGGAACGAAGACCCTCACGATCTGTTGCCTTATTCACCCCGACACTGGAGCCCAGGTTACTGGGCTTGACGAAGATGGGATACGCAAAGCGCTTCTCCAAAGAGCGTAAGAGGGCGGCAGCATCTTCCCGCCAGGCCCCAGTCAGGAAGACCTGAAAAGGCACGACGGGCAATCCGGCTTGCTGGAACGCTGCCTTCATCGCCACTTTGTCCATTCCAACCGCCGAGGCCATGACGCCTGGACCCACGTAGGGCACGTCCAAGAGCTCCAAGAGCCCCTGGACCGTGCCGTCCTCGCCATACGTGCCGTGGAGGATGGGAAAGACCACATCGAGGGTATTCTGTAACATACGACCGATCTCGCGGTCCGGATCCATCCCCACGAGCGGGCGTCCTGAGAGCCCTGGAACCACACCGATCCTGGTTCCCTTTGCCTCCGCCAGTCGGTCCGGTGCGTCCACCAAGCGCCATTCTCCGTCCGAGGTGATCCCGATGGGGATCACCTCATACTTGGATCGGTCCAAGGCATCCAAGACGGATCGGGCCGAGGCGAGCGAGACCTCATGCTCACCCGACCGGCCACCGAAGAGGACCCCCACCTTCAATCGTGCTCCGGTCACTAGACCTCCTCCGACGGAATGTAGGTCTTTCGAAGGGACCGTGGCGCACCCTGGCAAACTCCTTGCAAGGAACACTCCGATACCTTCATCTGGAGCGCTTGATGGTTCCCGGCTTCAACACCAACCTCTCCTGGCACGAGCAGACGTACCACATCCAGACGGAAGACCTGGACAAGGGTAACCCTCATATCCTCACCGTCGCGTACCGAGACGGGGCCGTGGTGGTCCGGATCAAGACCTATTACCGGGAACTCCTTGGCCCGGATGCCTCGCCCCAAGCTGTCCGCACCCTGATGGCCCGTCAGCATCGCCAAGTGATTGCCGATATTCAGGCGGGAAAAGTCGAGGGGAAGGCGGGACGTTGATTGCTTCACCGACGCCCTGACCATCGCCGGCTGAGATCGGTATGGAGTCCGACCTGATCCAGGATTCGCCCGACGATCTGGTCCAACAATTCTGATACGGTGCTCGGCAGCTGATAGAACGGCGGAATGGGAGGGACGATAGCCACACCGAGCCGGGCGAGGCGCAACAGGTTCTCAAGATGGATAGCATTGAGGGGACTCTCCCGGGGAACCAGAACGAGACGTTTCCCTTCCTTGAGGATCACATCCGCCGCGCGACCAATCAGATTCTCCGCAAAGCCTGATGCAATAGCGGCCAACGTCTTCATCGAACACGGTGCGACGATCATCGCCCGGACACGGGGAGAGACGTAAGACCCGCTCGCTAGGGGGGCTGCCAGGTCGTGGGGGGAATGATGAAAGGTGGCGAGGGTCTTCAGATCCCCGACCGCGTGCCCGGTCTCCTCTTGGATTACGATTTCGGCCCCGGGAGAGATGAGGAGGTGCACCTCTTCGCCACGCTCTGCTATCACCTCGAGGAGGCGGACCCCGATGGCAACCCCGCTGGCCCCCGTAATAGCCAGGATCAATCCCTGTCCCGTGCCATTCATCTTTTATGTCCTCTTGCGCTCCTCAATACGGCAAGTTCGCGGCAAACATGGCATAGGGCCACAAAGGAGTCAACAGGAATCAGAACTGTTTGTACAGATAGGCACCCAGGGCAAGCCCCAAGAGAGAAGCGAGATTGATGCGAACGGTAAAACCGAAGGTGAGCGAAAGGATTTTGAGGTCGAGGGTGGCGGGGGGGTTCAGGCCTGGCGTGATCCCCTGCGAGAAGACCCGTTCGAGGATGCCGCCGGGAAAGACGTGTGCAATAAGTTCGCCCAAGGCCGCGCCGATAAGGGCCCCCAGGATGAGGATCACGACAAGGGCGGTCGTTCCTCCCGGTTTTTTCGCCAGGTGCTTTTCCTCCTCTGCAGTTCCCCTTGAAAATCAAGGAACAGAGGTTTTTCTATGCTGGCATGAAAATGAGGGAGACGCAAGAGACAAATTACTTCTGCGGCGGTGTGAAAGACGCAAAGTGGGCAACCAGCGCCTCCGCGAGACTCGGAATGGTAAAGACGGACGAAATGACATCCGCGGCAAGCCCGTAGCGGTCCGCCGTCTCGGCGGTCACCGGCCCGATACACGCAATCGTTACACCCTTGAGGAGTGGGAGCAGATCCTCTTCGGGAAACATTTCCGCAAAGTTTACGACGGTCGAGGAGCTGGTGAATGTCACCGCATCGATCTGCCCGCTCCGCAGAAGAGCCAGAACTGCACCAGACTCGTCGGCCACTCGTACCGTTCGATACACCGGCACAACCTCCACCTCGGCCCCCCGGTCCCTGAGTCCGGCAGGCAGGACCTCCCGCGCCTCCGCGGCCCGAGGAATGAGGAAACGCACCCCGCGGAGGTCTCTGTCCAATGCTTCCAATATCGCCTCAGCGCGATACTCCTGTGGGACCACATCTGGATGGATCCCGGCTTCTTGCAAGGCCGCTGCCGTCGCAGGACCAATAGTGGCTACCTTGATGCCGTGCAGCACCTCCTGATCTCTTCCTCTTTCCTGCAGCCGTCCGAGAAAGAAACGGACGCCGTTGGTGCTGGTAAAGATCACCCAATGATAGCTACCGATCCGGTCAAGTGCCTGGTCCAGACCTCCCCAATCGTTTGGGGGAAGGAAGGCGATGGTCGGGCACTCGATTACCTCCGCCCCATAAGCCTCTAAGAGCTCTCCAAAATCACCCTGCTGCTCTCGCGCTCGGGTAACCACGATCCGTCGACCGAGGAGGGGTTTTGGGGTCACGGTTCACCATTCGATGACCGGTGACCGTTGACCGACCGTCTTCATTCGGTCATCAGTTGTCGGTCATCGGCCATCGGCGAACGGATTACGCGGAGGCCGGGGGTCTGATCTGGGCCTTCGAAAGCTCCTCGAGGACTCGATCCGCCCCCCGCCCCAGCAACTCTTCGGCAAGTGCGGCGCCGATTTCCTCGCCCCGGGCGCACGGGCCATGTCGCTCCCCGCGGATCATCGCGGTCCCATCTGGCATGCTCACGAGAGCGATGAGACGGAGCTGATCCCCATTCAGCTGTCCGTACGCGGCGATGGGGACCTGGCATCCACCACCGAGGCGCGCGAGAAAAGCTCGCTCGGCGGCGACGGTCAGCGCACTCGGTCGGTGGTCCAGGGGTGCGACCAAGTCGCGAGCCCTCGGGTCTTCCTCCCGGATCTCCAGGCCCAGAGCGCCCTGGCCGGCGGCGGGGAGGCTGACCTCCATGGGGAGGATCTCGGTGATTTCATCTTCCCGTCCGAGGCGATATACGCCAGCCGCCGCAACGATCACCGCGTCAAGATCCTCTGTACCCAGCTTTCGCAGTCGGGTATCGAGGTTCCCCCGCAGGGGGATTACGGTCAGGTCAGGCCGGTAATTCAAGAGCTGCGCCTGCCGTCTCAGGCTGCTTGTGCCGATCCGCGCACCGGTCGGCAACGCATTGAGTTTGTTTCCGTGCCGGGAAATGAGGGCATCGGATGGGTCTTTTCGCTCAAGAATGGCCGCGATAGTTAAGCCTGGTGCGATCTCGGTCGGGACATCTTTCATGCTGTGGACCGCCAGATCAACCTGATTATCCTGGAGAGCCTCCTCGATTTCCTTGATGAAAAGCCCCTTGCCTCCCATTCGAGACAAGGGGACGTGGGGGAACTTATCGCCGCTCGTCTTGATCTTCACGAGTACTGGAACGAGATCCGCGTATCGTCGCTTTAGCTCTGCGGCGACGTGTTCCGCCTGCGTAACGGCAAGAACGCTCCCTCTGGTGCCAATCCGTACTTGATGACTCATAATCCATAGCTCGATGACCGCTCACCGTTACCCGACGACCGTCTGAATCCAGACTTCCGACATGTGAGCACGGGTTGCAGATCCAGTGTGCGGAGCAATGATTTCGGATGGCTGATTGCTGTGTGCGGTCATCGGATGATGGCCTTCGGCATCAGTCATCGTCCTGGAGCCCGAAGAGCCGACGTAGGGCGTTGACATAGATCAGCCCATCCCGGTTGACTGACTGTCGTTTGAGCTCGGTGGTGGGGTGGTGCAGGATCTTGTTGGTGATGGCATGGGCCAACGCCCGCACCACCTCTTGCTGGGCCGGATCGAGCTCCTGCAGGCGACTCAACGCCTTCTCCAGCTCTATCTCCCGAATCTCCTCCACCCGCCGCCTCAGCGTCACAATCGTCGGCACCACCTCTAGACTCTTGAGCCACCGCTGAAAGCTCGCCACCTCCCGCTCGATGAGCAGCTCCGCCTGTGCCGCCTCGCGCTGGCGTTCCTCGCGATGGGCCGCCACCACCCCCTCCAGATCATCAATGTCGTACAAGTACACGTTATCGATTTGGTTTATCTCCGGATCAATGTCCCGGGGCACCGCAATGTCAATCAGAAAGAGGGGGCGGTTACGCCGGAGGCGAATCAGCTCCTCCACGTCGGCCCGGTGCAGCAGATAATGCGGGGCGGTGGTGGAACTGACCACGATATCCGCCTGGCGCAGCTCGTCCCGGATCTGGTCGAACCGAACCGCCCGACCCCGGAGCCGCTCGGCGACCTCCGCGGCTCGATCAAAGTTCCGATGTGCCACTAAGACCGCCTCGACCCCCTCACTGTGGAGGTGCCGGGCCGCCAGTTCCGCCATCTCCCCCGCCCCCAGGATCAGAACGCGGCGGTCTTTGAGTTCCCCGAAGATCGTCTTGGCCAGCCCAATAGCCGCCGAGGGGACCGACACCGGGGATTCGCCAATCCCCGTCTCCGTCCGCACCTTCTTGGCCACCCCCAACGCCCGCGTCATCAAGGTGTTCAGAATCGGGCCGGTCGCCGCCTGGGCCTGGGCTACCTGATAGGCTGTCTTGACCTGACTCAAAATCTGCGATTCCCCTAGCACCATGGAGTCGAGGCTGGCGGCTACCCGGAAGGCATGGCGGACGGCGTCGTCCTGGTGATGGTGGTAGAGCTTCTCCTGAAAGAGGGCCAGGGGGGTCTGGGTTCCTTCGGCTAACAGGGCTGGAATCGCTGCCTGGGCCTCTTTGGGCTCCGCGGTGACCACATACACTTCCACCCGGTTGCAGGTCGACAGCAGCAGCCGCTCGAGGACTGTCTCTTCTTGCCCCAAGCGCTCGAGCACCGCCGGGAGCTCGGCCTCCGGGATGTGGAGACGTTCCCGGACCTCCACCGGCGCCGTCGTGTGATTGAGCCCGACCGCCAGGATCTCCATCGCTCAGTTCCCCATATGGGGGCGGCCCACCAACACACTTACCCCCACAAACGTCACGAGCAGTGCACAGAAGCTGACGACTGCCAAGAGTGCCGCCTTCCGCCCCCGCCACCCCCCGGTCAGCCTGGCCTGCAGCAGCCCCGCATAGATCAGCCAGGCGAGGAGAGAAAGGACTTGGGTGGGGTCCCAGGTCAAGAAACGGCCCCAGGCGTGATGAGCTTGAATCGCCCCGGCGATCAGCCCCACCGTGAGCAGGGGAAAGCCGATCAAGAGCGCCCGGTGTCCGAGGCCATCCAGGAATTCCAACGAGGGGAGGCGGTGATACATCGGGCCCAGATGCTTGGACTTGAGTTGCCGCTCTTGGAGTAGGTACATCAATCCGACGCCACAGGTCAGGGCCAAGGCCGCATTGCCCAACAGGACGAAGGTGACATGCAGCCAGATGCCTGTGCTACCAAATGCCGAGGGCAACCCAGGCCCCTTCGGTAGACTGGCCGCGGCGACGATACTTAAAAGCACAATCGGCAACACAAAGGCCCCAATGACCTTTCGCTGAAATCGAAATTCGAGCCCGAGGTATACCAGGACCGTGGCCCATGCAAAAAAGGAGAGGGCTTCATAGGGGTTGCCGGGCGGGAGACGGCCGGCGGCGACCAGGCGGAGAAGCAGAGCCAACGTATGGAGGACAAAACCGCCTAGGGTAGCCGCGGTGGCAATCCGTGAAAGACGGTTTCCCGTGAAGGAGAGGAGGAGCAGGTAGGCGATCGTTCCTACCAGGTAGAGTGACAGGGACCCATAGAAAAAGGTTACATCCATGAGTGAATGTCCGATGGCCGATGTCCGATGGCCGATGTCAGAAAAGACAGTTCAGCATTCATGCTTTAGCCTGGGACGTTTCTGGCGGTCACCCGTCAACGGTTCGAGCTCAGGGGGGGTTCATCGCTGATGGCTGGCTGCTGACTGCGGAGTGCTCACGAGAGTTACGGCCGACGGGGCCGCCGCTGAGTCGTCCCGAGAAGGCCCTTCACCTCTTCGACAAACTCATTGACATCCCTGAACTGGCGATAGACCGAGGCGAATCGAACGTACGCCACTTCGTCCAAGTGGTAGAGATGATTCATAATCAGCTCTCCAATCTCATGCGAGCTGATCTCTCGGTCCTGCTTCTCCAAGAGCCGAGCTTCCACCTCATCCGCGATCTTTTCGAGCTCCGCGACGCTCACGGGTCTCTTTTGTGTGGCCTTCAGCAGGCCACTCAGAATCTTGTTGCGATCAAAGGGCTCCCGACGGCCGTCCTTTTTCACCACCATGAACTGAATCTCCTCGATCCGCTCGTAGGTGGTAAACCGTCGCCCGCAGTTGAGACACTGTCGTCGCCGCCGGATCACCTCTCCGTCCCGGGCCTCCCGGGAGTCAACGACCTTCTCCTCCATGTGCCCGCAAAAGGGGCACCTCACGACCGCTGCTCCTCCGCTTTCAATCCGAGCCGCTCAGGGTACAGGGGAAACTGCTGGCACAGCTCGCGGACCTTTCCTCTCACGCGCTGCTGAAGACCTTCATCCGCCACGTCTTGGAGGACCTCCGCAACAAGCTGACCGATCAGGCGCATTTCCTCCTCCCGCATCCCCCGGCTGGTCACTGCCGGTGTCCCGATCCGAATCCCACTCGTCACGGCAGGCTTTTCCGGATCGAAGGGGATCGCGTTCTTGTTCACAGCGATCCCCGCCTTTTCCAGCGCCGCCTCCGCCACCTTGCCGGTGAGCCGCTTTGGCCTCAGATCGACCAGCATCAAGTGCGTATCCGTCCCACCCGCCACGAGGCGAAACCCTTGGCGGCCCAGCTCCTCGGCGAGCGCGCCGGCGTTTCGTTGGACCTGCTGCTGGTATACCCGAAACTCCTCACTCAGGGCCTCCTTGAAGGCGACCGCCTTGGCCGCGATGATGTGCATCAGGGGCCCGCCTTGGAATCCAGGAAACAGGTTCTTATTGAGGACGGTTGCGTACTCTTGCTTACACATGATCAACCCCCCCCGGGGGCCTCGCAGCGTCTTGTGCGTGGTGGTGGTAACAAACTCGGCATGGGGGATCGGTGTGGGGTGAAGTTTCGCGGCAATGAGTCCGGCCGGATGCGCGATGTCGGCCATAAGAATCGCGCCGACCTCCACGGCGACCTCTTTGAACGCGGCAAAGTCGAGGGTCCGCGGGTAGGCACTCCCGCCGACGACGATCATCTTCGGCCGGTGCTCTTGTGCCAGCCGCTTCACTTGCGCAAAATCAATCAGTTCACTTTCGGGATCCACGCCATACGGGACAACGTGGAAGAAGCGACCAGAAAAGTTCACTGGACTCCCATGGGTGAGATGTCCGCCATGCGCCAGATTGAGACCCATGATGGTGTCCCCTGGCTGGAGAACCGAGAAATAGACCGCCATATTGGCTTGGGTCCCGGAGTGGGGCTGCACGTTGACATGTTCGGCGCCGAACAGCGCCTTCGCCCGCTCGACAGCTAAATTCTCGGCTCGATCGACGACCTCACAGCCGCCGTAATACCGACGGCCAGGGTAACCCTCCGCATACTTGTTGGTCATCACCGAGCCGGTCGCCTCCATCACGGCTTCGCTGACGAAGTTCTCGGAGGCAATCAGTTCAAGGCCATCCGCCTGCCGCTCGGTCTCCAGCCGGATAACCTCATTGATTTCTGGATCGACTTCACTGAGTCGCTTCACCGTCTCGTCCTCGTATCAGATCTACCGTCCATGACGGCTTCCGGTTGTTCAGATGCACCACCAGGTGACCCATCGTCCGAACCTCAAATCTTATTCTGTCTTTTGGCCGATGAGATTGGCAAGCTCCCGAGGGAGCGTGCACAAGGCTCTATGCACCTCCGGTCCGTAAAAGCGGAGTCCGGCTTCTGATCCCAATCGCTCACTGATCCGGGCCGCCACCATCTCCGTGGAGAGCGGATGCAACCCCTCACCGGTGGAGGCAAGAACAAACCCCCAATCAGCACGGAAGCATGGAATGTAAGCGCGGTACGTAAAGAGCCAGGGGAAAACCTTCCCCACCTCTTGCCGAATCCTCACGTGACCTACAAAATCGGCCACGGTGCACTCCAGAGCCTGCATGGCCAGGATCCCCCGCGTGGCCAGGCGCTGGCGAATTGCCCGGTAATACGCCTCCGAAAAGTCCACGGTCACCGGATCGGTGATGTCCTGAATGATGACATCGAACGGCGGGACGGGACGCTGAAGAAATTGACGCGCATCCTCACACACGAGCGTCGTCCTGGAGTCCTCGAAGGCCCCCGCTGACCACTCTGGAAGATATTCCTGACACACCTTGACCACCTCTTCATCCAGATCCACCATCACGACCTCTTCGACCATCGGGTACCGTACGATCTCCCGGAGGGTGGCCCCTTCCCCCCCACCGAGGATCAAAACCCGACGGGGCTCGGGGTGCGAGAGCATTGCCGGATGGGCCAGCGCCTCGTGGTAAATATATTCATCCAAACTGGCTGACTGGACCTTGCTATCCAGAAGCAGCATCTTGCCATACTTGGAGCTTTCGACGACCTGGATCGTCTGAAATTTAGTCTGCCCGGAGTACAGCCAGCCGCACAGGAGGTATCCGTGAAACTCGGTCTGATCAATCTCATCGATAAAGTACGGCGACGAACGAGGAGACATCTTTCGGATCCCTTAAAAATTGGGTACTTAACGGATCCGATGCTACTCTACCCGCTTGGACTTGTCAACCGCGAACTGCCAAGGTTGGTCGCAGAAATGCTTTATCGGAGCGTAATAACGGGTGGGAGATTGCTGTAGTGGGGAGTTCCTCTGGGGCTAATTACCCGGTACACATGGCCCGCCTCAACCGTGCGAGGAAACACCGTGGGGGGCCCGCCATAACGGCGGAGCACCTTTTTGACGTACTGACGGGTCTCCCGATATGGAGGAATCCCGCGGTAGGTCGCCACGGCCGTCTCCCCTGCATTATACGCAGCTAGAGCCAAGTGCAGATCTCCTTGAAACCGGTGAAGCAAATCTCGGAGATAGCGTATCCCGCCGGCAATGTTCTGCAGAGGATCGAAGGGGTTTTGAACTGCGTACCGGCGTGCGGTCTTGGGCATGAGTTGCATCAGTCCAATCGCCCCTTTGGATGAGACGGCTTGGGGATTGAAGGCCGACTCAACCGCGATGACGGCTTCCACCAGCCGGGCGCTGACCCCGTATTGACTCGCGGCTGACGTGATCATTGTCTGGAGGCGTCCAGGGATCTGTGCATGCCGAGGCGTCACGGATAGGGAGGGGTGAGGAATGTTACTGTAGCGAACCACGCCGGAGCCATCGACATGCCGATAGACTCGAGCGCTGCTGCCCGCTGTTGCCGATCCAGGGAATAAGGCAACGAGAAACAATCCCCCGAGGATGCAGGCTTCCTTCCGCATGTGTCTCCTCGTGACGATGGACAGCCGCGTTTCGCTGCAAATCTTATGCCGGACCCCGCAATGTCTATCTCACACCAGCGGGACGAAGAGTCGCAGGGCGACCATCAGCGCCATGCCGCCCACTACCGACACGATAACTTTCCAATTGAATCTTCGATGTGCTTCTGGGAGCAGATCACTCGCTCCGATGTAAATGAAATCGCCCGCGATGAAGGCCAAGGCTTTTTCGAGAAACGGACCGGGAATAAACGCGCCCAGCAGCGCGCCGAGCGGATAGAGCAGACCAGCGAAAGACAGGGCCAGGATAATGCGCCCCCTGCTCCACTGAGCCGCCTGCATGATCAAGGCAGAGGCGATCCCCTGCGGGATTTCATGCAGGACGACGGCGGTCGTAATACTGAGTCCCAGCATCGGATTGATGAGATAGCCCACCGCAATGCCAGCGCCATCCACGAAGTTGTCTAGCGCCATCCCCACCACTGCGATGGGGCCAATCTGGTGTGTCTCGCATTCACTCTCGCCGCAGGCATGAATCATCATGACCTTTTCCAGCACATAAAACGTGAGAAATCCGAGGGCGAGGAAGAAGGCATCTTCCTGCAGATTGACTTCTGGGAGGATGTCCAAGAAACTCACCGCCAGCAACACCCCTGCCGCAAACCCGATGACATACCGGGATTCGAGCTTTGCGGTTATTCCTCGCAGGGCGAGCCAGCCCGCCCCCAGATCAGAGAGTCCTGCCACGATGGCGTACAGATAGATCATCTCGCCTCTGTCCTGCCCACGCCTGCGCGCCGACAGGACCGACAGAAACCAAACAGCTCGAGCACATGGGATCGCACGGCAAAGCCGGTTTGTCTCCGGATCTGCCGCGTCAGGCTGGCCGTCTCGACCGGACAGGTGGTAACATCCTCAATCCGCCCGCACGCGTCACAGACCAGGTGGTGATGGTGATCCCGGTAGCCGTCGGCCAGCTCGTACCGAGAGACGCCTCTCCCGAGCGTCACCCGGCGGACGATGTTGAGCGCCTCAAAAAGACGGAGGCCCCGGTACACGGAGGAGAGGTTGATCTGCCGATTCTGGAGCGCCCGATGGATCTCCTCGGCGCGAAGAGGATTCCGGTGGGTCGTCAGAACGGTGAGCACCGCCGCCCGGGCACCGGTCCAGGAGTACCCTTGCGCACCGAGGAGGTATCGAATGTTTTGGAGTGTCTGATGCATCGCCTAAATTGCAAATGATTTGCAAATTATTCTAGCAAGGTTGTGCAGGAAGTCAACAAGAACAGATCCCAACCTTGTCGGCGTGGGCAAGGCGTGTATAATAGACCGACATCCAGCGATATGCGCTTTCAGCATAGGTGTGAAATGCGCGAGAAAACCGGTCCCCTTTTTGAGCGATTGGTCCAGATCATGGCCACCCTGCGGGCTCCCGGAGGCTGTCCCTGGGACCGGGAACAGACCCGGGAGTCGCTCAAGGCCTTTCTCATCGAGGAAGCCTATGAGGTTCTCGAGGCGCTCGATGACGGCGGGAAAGAAAAACTGCAAGAGGAACTGGGGGATCTGCTGCTCCAGATCGTTTTCCACGCCCAGGTGGCTGCCGAGCTGGGAGAATTCACCGTGGATGAGGTGCTCGAGCATGTAACGGACAAGCTGGTCCGCCGGCATCCCCACGTCTTTGGCGAGACCCGGGCAGAGACCGCCGCAGAGGTCCTCTCCAACTGGGAAAAGCTCAAGCAAGCCGAGCGGGGCGGGGCGATCCAGGCCTCGGCGCTCTCGGGCGTTCCCAAGACCCTGCCCGCCCTCCTTCGGGCCCAGCGGCTGCAGGACAAAGCCTCTCGGGTCGGCTTCGACTGGGGGGAAACCGGTGAAGTACTTCAAAAGGTGGAGGAGGAGCTCAACGAGCTCAAGGCGGCGATGGCAAAGAGGTCAGAGACCATCGAGGCAGAACTGGGAGACCTCCTTTTCAGCTTGGTCAACCTTGCCCGGTTTCTCAACCTCAATGCTGAAGAGGCCCTCCGAAAATCTATCGAAAAGTTTACTCGCCGATTTCGACACATCGAGTCGGTGATCGCCACGCAGGGGAAATCGCTCGCAGAGAGCAACCTGGAGGAGATGGACATGCTGTGGCGCGAGGCAAAGATCGGAGAGGATTCCGGGGGAGGCCGGTGAATCCCTCGCCTGCGCGTATCCTCCTCCTCCTGGTGGACGGCCTTGGCCTGGGCGAACCGGATGCGCATCGCAACCCGCTCGCTGTTGCCCAGACGCGATGGTTTCAATGCTTCCGGGACCAGATTGCGGTGACGGACGGTTGCCTGGTCGTTCCGACCGACGTCTCGATGGGGGTCCCGGGTCTCCCCCAGAGTGCCACAGGACAGACCACGCTGCTGACCGGGCTGAACGCCCCCCTCCTGGCGGGCCGACATATCACAGGCTTCTGTACACCCACGTTAGCGTCCCTGCTCGAGCAACACTGCCTCTTCCGCACCTTTTCCCGACAGGGGGGGCGCGTCGCTTGTGCCAATGCTTTTCCCGCTGCCGTCTTGCAACGGCATCGGTTTCCTTCAGTGACCACCATCGCCGCGCGGAGCGCGGGGGTCCGGCTCCGGGATTTGGGTGACCTCACGAGGGGCCAGGCCCTCCACCACGATTTCACCAACCGTCTGCTCAACCGGAGAGGCTACTCGGTTCCGCTCCTCTCTCCAGAGGACGCAGCAGCATATCTGGCAGAGATCACCGCTGCGCACGATCTCACCTATTACGAATACATTCAGACCGACCTGGCCGGCCACGCCCGGGACATGGATCGGGCAGTCGCCCTTCTCGAAGAATTAGACCGCTTTGTCTCCAGACTGGTCGAGCATCTGGATTTCTCTCGGGACCTCTTTGTTCTTGTCAGCGACCACGGCAACATCGAAGATCTCGGGACCGCCGGTCACACCTGGAACCGGGTGCCGACAATGATCTGGGGACAAGGGAAAGAACATCTCGCGCGCCGGATTCACGCGCTCACCGACATCACCCCCGCTCTGCTCACCCTCTGGGAAGCCAATACACGCCGCTAGGACGCTAGAAGGCTGGGAGGCTGGAATGCGTTACAGCATCCCAGCGGGGATCTTCCCATAGGGGAACGCCTTGCAAATTTGGACGCCAAAGAGTACTCTAACAATATGAAACAAATGCGCGCATTCTCGCTGCTGGTCCTCCTTTCCGCCCTCCTCATCCCACAAGGCTGGACGGGATCCGACGACGTCTACGTGGCCCGTGTAGACGGGATTATTGCGCCCAGCATCGCAGAATTCATGGTGAGTGCGATTCACAAGGCCGAACAAGGTGGCGCCCAAGCGGTCGTCATCGAGCTGGATACTCCGGGTGGCCTGGATCTCTCGATGCGAGACATTATCAAGGAGATCCTGCGATCCCCGGTCCCAGTTGTGGTCTATGTCTCCCCCAGTGGAGCCCGGGCTGCCTCGGCGGGTGCCTTTATCACCATCGCCGCCCATGTCGCCGCCATGGCGCCGGGGACCAACATTGGGGCTGCCCATCCCGTCCAGATGGGGGGTGGGGAAATGGACGAAGAGATGGTTAAGAAGGTTGAAAATGATGCCGCCGCCTACATCCGGGGCCTCGCTGAACGCCAGGGGCGAAACGCCAAATGGGCGGAGGAAGCGGTCCGCAAGAGTGTCTCAATCACGGCGAAAGAGGCACTCGAATTAAAGGTCATCGATCTCGTCGCGGACGATCTGCATGATCTCCTGGCGAAGATCGACGGACGCCCAGTCGAGACCGGTGCGGGGAAGATCACGCTGAAAACGAAGGCGGCTACCATCGTTAAGGTGGAGATGACCTTCCGAGATAGGATCCTCAATGTGATCACCAATCCGACCATTGCATACATGCTCTTGCTCCTGGGTATGGCCGGCCTGTATTTTGAACTGTCGAATCCCGGCGCCATTCTGCCGGGCGTCCTGGGTGGGATCTCTCTCATCCTCGCCTTCTATGCGTTTCAGACCCTGCCCATCAACTTTGCAGGGCTCCTCTTGATCGTCTTAGGCGTGCTGCTCTTTATCCTCGAACTCCAAGTGGCCTCCCACGGTCTCCTGACGGCGGGCGGGATTGTGGCGATGCTGCTGGGATCCTTGATGCTGATCGATTCCCCGGCCCCGTTCTTGCAGATTTCTCTCTCCGCCATCATCGGGGTCACGGCTGCCACCGCCGCCTTTTTCATTCTGATCATCGGGGCAGCCATCCGCGCTCATCGTCGACAGCCGACCACAGGACGCGAGGGACTCATTGGTCTCACCGCCGTGGCGAAGACTCCACTGAAACCGGATGGACAAATCTTTGTCCGGGGGGAGTTGTGGAACGCCACGTGTGAGGAGGCGGTAGAAGCCGGAGGAAAGGTTGAAGTCACCGGGGTGAACGGATTAACATTGAGTGTCAAGAAACTCCCCCAGGAGGCACGAAAAACGGGATAGACCCCTGGGGATTGCTGCCCACAGGGCAGGGAGGGAAGAACCATGCCGGGCATTTTCCAATATAGCGGGTTGATCTTCTTCCTGGTTATCTTCCTCTATATTGTCGCCACGGCGCTCAGGATCTTGAACGAATACGAGCGGGCGGTCATCTTCCGCTTTGGCAGGCTCGCAAAGGCCATCCTGAATCCCGGGGGTGAAGGGAACGGGCCGGGTATTTTGCTCCTCATTCCCCTCATCGATAAGATGGTGCGTGTCAGCCTGCGGATCGTGGCGATGGATGTCCCCTCCCAGGACGTCATCACCAAGGATAACGTCTCGGTCAAGGTGAACGCCGTCATCTACTTTCGGGTGGTGAACCCCGAGTCCGCCATCGTTGAGGTGGAGGATTACCTCTATGCCACATCCCAGATTGCGCAGACCACCCTGCGCAGCGTGCTCGGGGAGTCAGAGCTGGATGAGCTGCTGGCCGAGCGCGAGCAGATCAACCGGAAGCTGCAACGGATCATCGACGAGCATACCGATCCCTGGGGGATCAAGGTGACGTCGGTCGAGGTCAAGCACGTCGATCTGCCGGCCGAGATGCAGCGGGCCATGGCGCGCCAGGCAGAAGCCGAGCGGGAGAAACGGGCCAAGATCATTCACGCGGAAGGCGAGCTGCAGGCCTCGGAGAAACTCGCGCAGGCTGCCCGGATCATCGCGTCCGAGCCGATCACCATCCAGCTCCGATACCTCCAGACCCTGACGGAGATCGGGACTGAACAGAGCTCGACCATCGTCTTTCCTCTCCCCATTGATCTCATCGCCTCCCTCGCCAACCGGCGGACCGAGACCTCCTAAAGAGGGAGCGCACCACGCCTGGGAGATGACTCCGTAACTGAGGACGGATGAAGACGGCGGATGTCCTGATCATCGGCGGGGGCATCATCGGCTGTTCGATCGCCGCCGAACTGTCGCGGGCACAAGTCCGGGTTCTCATGCTCGAACGAGACCGGATCGGGTGTGAGGCCTCAGGAGAGGCCGCAGGGATGCTAGCCCCGCAGGCCGAAGATATTCCCGCCGGCCCGTTCCTGGACCAGTGCCTCAAGAGCCGGGAAATGTTTGGCGCCATCCAGGAGCTGCTCAAGGAGGAGACCGGGGTCGATATCGAGTACGTTCGCTCCGGCATCCTCTACCTGTTCTTGACAGACGATGATGAGTTCCAGGGCAAACGGATGCTTGATGTGCAACGCGCCCGCGGCCTCCGGGTAGAGCGGTGGGACCGCCGGCAGGTGCTGGAGGCCGAGCCCCAGCTCACTCCCACCGTCCGGGGAGCCCTCTACTTTCCCGATGATCACCAGGTTCAGAACGCCCGTATGGTTCGGGC
>JBFHXD010000021.1:0-25023 GCA_041599135.1 Methylomirabilales bacterium (SeqCode)
ACACCGGACAAAGAGGTCATCCCGCTCTGCCAGGGAGGCTACCGGTCGGCGCACGCGTATATGATTTACCGCCTGTTGAACTACCCCCGTGTGCGGAACTACCTGGGATCTTGGAAGGAATGGGGAGACCGGTCAGACCTTCCGATCGAGGTGCCAAAGCGCTGAGAAACTTACCCCAGGATCGTGATCAGGGGACAAGGGGTTACCTTCTGCGGCCCCATACAAGCGTGATCCAGACTTCCGGACCCGAAACGAGTTCCTCTAACTTGTGGAGACGGCTCCAGCACTCCACCGTTCGCCACTCGACCCTCTCCAGGCCCCACGTCAGATCCGTCCAGAGCCTGCGCGACACTCCGAGGACTTTCTCGGCCACCGTCAAGCGGTCTCCTTTCGGCTCTAGGGTCGGCAGCCCTATGGCACCGCAGGGGCACCGCAGGAAGGAACCCTCTTCGCCAGGAAAAGACCGTCGAGGTACCGGCACAGCGGCCTCGCACCACGGGCAGCGGGCAACCTCGAGTTCACCGTCCCTCATATCTCACTCCTGGAATTCGTCGCGGCCGAAACTGCCGGACCAGGACCTCCTTTTCGGTATCCTCCATCCGCTTGGAAACCAGCAGAAATTACGGCTCTACGCAGCCGGTTTGGGCCGCCATAGATTCCTCGCATCCCCGCCCCTTTCAATGCTGACTTTCCAGCGTGTTGGCACCTTCGCCGACGGGCCGACAATATCCCTATCCTTAGATGGAGACCCTTGGCCCGTGACTTGCAACGTATGAAATCTACACGCTTTGTTGACCGGGTTTACACCACCGGACATTGTACAACAAAGCGGCCGGGGCACAAATGCAGCCAAGCTCCATGAAATTACGAAGGACATTGTTGGCATTCGCTCTTCTCGCCGCCATGGTGGGATGTGAGTCCGGGAAGGGGAAAACCGTTCCGGACGATCTCTTGGGGGTGTGGAAGACGTCGGAACCAAAGTACGCCGATCGATTTTTTGAACTGAGGAAAGACGCAATCATCATTGGGACTGGCGGAGACAACGCCGACACTTATTTCGTGGACAGCGTCGAGACAACCCGTGATGAGGAAGGCCTCCTCTACCACATTTACTACTTGAATGTTCAGGGACAACAATACACGTTCTCCATCTACTATGATGCGACCAATCATGGTGTCATCCGCTTCAAAAATCAAAAACACTTCACCTGGAAGAAAGAGGGACTCTAGATGGCAAAGCGGCCTTACAAGAGAAGACAGATCCTCATTGATCGTTTTCAGTATCAGCTTTTGTTGATCAACCTCCTCTATTTTTTCACGATTCTCATGATTTTTTCTGCCGCCCTCTTCATTCCGCTGATCATCCAACTCGAAAGCACCACGCTATCAATACCCGAACAGGAAGCCGTGGCGAGCCAATTTCTGTCCCTCCACGCCCGGGTTTGGCCAGCGCTGCTCATTACTTTTTTCCTCTTCACGATTCACTCGGTCTTCGTCTCGCATCGAATTGCTGGACCGCTCATGCGGTTTCGGAATACCTTCAAGGCGATCGCAGCCGGCGATCTCTCTGGGCGGGTAATCCTTCGCAAACATGACTATCTTAGGAATGAGGCTGACGTATTGAACGAGATGATCGCAGGCCTGCAGGCGAAAATCAAAGGCATTGAGACACAGCATCGAGAAGTCCGGGCGGTGTTCAACGAACTCCGAGGAGGTGTCGAGACTGGATCTATTGAAGGCGCCCATCAGAAAATCGAGATGCTCGGCGCCCAGATGCAAAAGTTGGGGGAGTGCGTCAACCAATTCCACATGCCCGCTGAAGAGACAACCGGGGAACGCGAATCCAGGGCCGCCGTCGTCTCTGTACCCGCCTCAAACGAATCCTCATCGGTCACGGATTCCTAGCAGGTGCCCAGGACCCGGGAGGAAGGTGTCTCATCCGTTCACCATGGGGGAACGTATCATCGGGGGTTTACCATCATTGAGTTGATTGCCGTCCTGATCATCCTGGGGATGCTTGCCGCTCTTGCAATTCCGATGTATTTCGGTGCCCTTAACAAAGCGAAAGTTGCAAAGCCATTGAGGACATCTATACGTTGAGTAACGAGATCAGTTCGTATCAGCCTTGCTGACATCGGAAAGGCAAATTTTGAAGACCTCTATGGAAATCCTTATGAATATTTGGAAATCTCCTGTGATGAAACCACAGGGAAGTGCAAGGTACCTACTGGCGCGCGCAAAGATCAGTTTCTGAAACCATTGAATTCAGACTTTGATTTGTACAGTAAAAACAAAGACGGAGATAGTGTGAAAAATCTCGCGGCACAGAAGAGCTGGGATGATACCATCCGCGCTAACGACGGGGGATACGTCAGTCTGGCGTCAGAGTTCTGATCCGGTTGGCAAGTTATGAAACGTGATGCAACATTCCTCCGCAGCAAGGTAGCGCGCCGGATCTTTATGCTGTTCATCCTCTGCGCGCTCCTCCCGATTGCAGCCCTCGCACTCATCTCGTTCGGCCAAGTGACGAAGCAACTCAATGATCAGAGCCGGAGACGACTTCACCAGGCGAGTAAGGCGGTGGGTCTCAGCATTTTTGAGCGGCTGCTTTTTCTGGATGCGAGACTGAATGTGGTGGCTTCCAATCTTGCCACGAGTAGCGGGCGAGTCCTCGTGACCGTGCCTCCGGAATTCCAGAAGGATCTCCAAGACCGTTTCAATGCCATAGCGTGGATCAGCGATGCCGGTACATATACTGCGATCCTCAGTCGTATTCAAGATCTCCCCGAGTTCCGCTCGGCGGAGAAGCAGATTCTCCGTGACGGCCATACGCTTCTCTCTGCCCAGCATTCTCCAACCCGCATATTCATGAGTAGGGTGGTTGATCCCGAGCAGTCGTCAAGGGGGGTTCTGGTGGGCGAAATCAATCCCATGTATCTGTGGGGCGTCGGCGATCAGAACACTTTGCCCCCTATGACAGAACTGTGTGTTCTGGATCACTCCAACACCCTGCTCTTCTGTTCCCTTTCCGGCCCGGTGTCCTTTCCGAAGCCGGTCGCGTATGAATTGGCCCGGAGTGCTTCGGGCCAATTCGAGTGGAGACACGACGACCAAGAATACCTGGCAGGCTTCTGGTCCATTCCCCTCAAGTTCACATTTCGTATTCCGAAGTGGACGGTGGTGTTGAGCGAGTCAAAAGCCGATGTGCTTGCCCCCATGGCCGATTTCAGATGGATCTTCGCGCTGGTCATTCTGATGTCCGTGTGGGTGGTCATTTTCCTCAGCACGAACCAGATCCGGAGGAATCTCGATCCCCTTGAAAAGCTCCAAGAAGGAACCCGACGCATCGCCATGAGGGACTTTTCCAGCCGGGTGACGGTCACGAGTGGCGACGAGTTTGAAGAACTCGCTGTATCCTTTAACACGATGGCTAGCCGATTGGGCAGGCAGTTCAACACACTGGCCACAATCGCCGAGATCGATCGGGCCATCTTATCCGCATTGGAAAACGAGAAAATCGTCGATACGGTGCTGACCCGCATGCGCGACGTCTTGCCCTGTGATGGGATCAGCGTAACCCTCATCAACCCTAACTCGAACGAAACGGCGCGAACCTATATCGCGGACGAGACCCGCGGAAGGGAGACACTGATCGAGGCAACCCACCTCGGAGCAACAGAGATCCAAAAGCTGCAGGACAACCCAGAAAGCCTGATCATTCGCGCGGATGATGCTAGCCCGGATTATCTGGCACCCTTGGTCCGGCGCGGCAGCACATCATTTGTGGTTTTGCCCATCTTGCTCAAAGAAAAGTTGTCGGGGATCATTGCCCTCGGACACCCTGATCCGCCTGAATACGGCCAAGAAGACCTGGTCCAGATCCGCCAATTGGCTGACCAGGTGGCAGTGGCCCTGTCAAATGCTCACTTGATTGAAGAGCTGGACCAACTGAACTGGGGCACGCTGATCGCCCTGGCCCGGGCGATCGATGCGAAATCTCCCTGGACGGCGGGTCACTCTGAACGGGTGACGGAACTGGCGTTAAAAATTGGCAAAGTGATGGGCCTATCCCAAAAAGAACTGGACATCCTGCATCGAGGCGGGCTGCTGCACGACATAGGCAAGATCGGGATCCCCGCCACGGTCCTTGACAAGCCCGAGCGGTTGACGGATGACGAGTTTTTGCTTATGCGCGAGCATCCACGCAAGGGGGCACGGATTTTGGAGCCGATTGCCGCGTATGCCGACGTCATTCCCATCGTGCTGGAGCACCACGAGTGGTACGACGGGTCGGGTTACCCGGACGGTCTCGTGGGAGAAGCGATAAGTCTAGGCGGGCGTATTTTTGCGGTGGCCGATGTCTTTGACGCGCTCAGCTCAGATCGGCCCTATCGAGCCGGACTGGGCCGTGCGGAGGCGACTCAGGGGATCAAGGAAGGCACCGGCCGCCAATTCGACCCCAGGATCGTGGAGGCTTTTTTGGAAGTCATGGCTCAGGAAGAAAAAGAGTCCCAAGCCCAGGCAGCACAGTCTCCTTCCTTGCGTTTGCCCTAACGTTTACAGTTGCACGGGGCTCTCCCCCATTATCGGAGCTCGCCGACCCGGTGGAGCTTCAGCGCATTGACCGTCCCGGGTTTCCACATGGGAGTCCCCGAAAGGACCACCAGGTTGTCCCCGGCCTTGACCCAGCCTTCCGTCAGCAGGAGGCCTTCCATCTCTTGAACCATCTCTTCGAGGGTCTCACGGCGCTGAATCAGGAGGGGAACGATTCCCCAGTATAGGGACATTCGGCGTCGCGACTCTTCGGAAGGGGTGAGGGCTAGGACGGGGACCTCTGGGCGGTCCTGCGAGATCAGCCGGGCGGTCAAACCAGACTCGGTGAAGACAACTACGGCTTTGGCATGGAGGCTCCGGGCGGCTCGGCAAGCGGCATCGCTCGCGACCACCGGAAAACTCGCCTCTTCCCCATGGGGTAAGGGGGGCTGCCGCACATGCAGCTCTGCTTTGAGCGTAATCCGGGCCATCATCGCAACCGCATCGACCGGATAGTTTCCCATCGCGGTTTCCGCCGAGAGCATCACCGCATCGGTCCCGTCGAGGATCGCATTCGCGACATCAGACGCCTCAGCCCTCGTCGGCCTCGGATGCTCAATCATCGATTCCAGCATCTGGGTCGCGATAATGACGGGAACCTTGTACCGGCGGGCCTGGCGGAGAATGATCTTTTGGAGAACCGGAACTTCCTCAATGGACATCTCAACCGCCAGATCCCCGCGGGCCACCATGACCCCGGATGCCATCTTCAGAATATCCTCCAGGTTCCGAATCGCCTCAGGCTTTTCAAGCTTGGCGATAATCGGAATCTTGGCCCCCCAAGCCCCCAGAAGGTTTCTGACCTCTAGGAGATCGGAGGCGTTCCGGACAAACGAGGTGGCAACGTAGTCGACCCGTTGGGCAATCCCGAACTCGAGGTTCGCCATATCCTTCTTGGTCAGCGCCGCCCTCTGCAACCGTCCGCTGGGCAGACTCACCCCTTTATGGCTCCGCAGAATTCCGCCTGTCACGACCCGACAACGCACCTCCGTCCCCTCGCATGCCAATACCTCAAGCTGGATAAGTCCGTCATCCGCCAGGATTTTATCTCCGCGCCGGACTTCCCGGAAGAAATCAGGGGAAGGGGCATGGGCCCGCTCAGCGGTTCCCATGACGTCCTGACTGGTGATGGTAAACTCGGCACCCGTGCGGAGCAGTGCCGCTCCCTCCTCGAAGTCGCCGAGACGAATCTTTGGTCCAGGAAGGTCCTGAAGAATGGCCACCGGCTTTCCCAACTTCGTCTCGAGGGTTCGGATGCGCTGGATGACCCGGGCGTGCTCCTCGTGGGTGCCGTGGGCGAAGTTCAGGCGGGCAACATCCATCCCGGCGAGGATTAGACGTTCGAGAATCTCCTCGGATTCGCTTGACGGCCCGATCGTACACACAATCTTCGTACGCCGGATCTGTCCGCTGTTTCCTTCAACCATTATTTCCCCACCTCTGCTGTAAGCTCTCTTTGCGGAATTATCATAAACGCGGCCCCACTCACCATCCCTTCTGCGAGGGATCTCTCATTTGGCCTTCCGCTTTCGCCAAATGGAAACCATGGAGGGAAGGAGATTTCCCGCCTCATCATACGCGGAAGCGACCGCGGTCCGATACCCTTGCCTCCGGAGCTGCGTCTTCAGCGCATCCACCTCTTTGGCCCGGACCCCTTTTGGTGCGGCCCCACGCCGGAAGGCATTGGTGACGAACTCGTAGTCTTGCGCCACCAAGTCGTGAATGGTGGCATCCTTGGCTGCCATTACTCTTACGTACCCGCCTCGTCCGTAATCCGTCGACATCAACCATTCATCGGGAGTGGGGGGATTGTCGAGGTAGCCGCGGGAGCCAACGGGGGACACGTTGTGTGTACACGTGGTAAGTATCGGTAAAGCGGACCTCCAACTCTTTTTCTTCAACCAACACCACGTACCACCAGACCACGCTTATGAGAATGATCACATAGAGAAGAATCGCCAGGGACTCAGCCAACACCGCTTCACCGAATAGGACTACAAAGAACCCGAGCATCATCGGGTTCCGGACATACTGATACGGACCGGCAAGGACGAACTGCTGCGGTGGATCCCAGGGGACCAGTGTCCCTCCGCCTCGGGTAACCAAGAGGACGGCTGACCAGACCGAGAGGATGACACCAAAACAGATCGGGACAAGGCCAACCCATCGAAAGGAACCAAGATGGACCGCAACCAAGTGTCGATCCCAGTTTGTCACCAGCAGGGGAAGGAAAACGAAGACGATCACCGCAAGCAGCAACCCGGCGACGATGGTCCATCGTCGAGAGGGAGCTTGCCCGTCGGCATTCACGACTTCCGGCTCCCTTCATTCCTTTCCCGATCAAAAGAGATGTAAACAATACTTACCGCTTGACCACGACGTTTGTGGTGGTCTTGAGGACAGCGGGCAGGGCTTGAATCTTGTCCACCAACTCCCAGAGCGCGCCCAGCTCCTCCACCTCGACCATAGCGATCACGTCAAACCGTCCCGTCACCACATCGGCCTGCGTGACGCCGGGCAACGTGACAATTTCTTCCTCCACTTTAAGATCCCTCGCTTTGGTCGCCTCGATAAAAATATAGGCCCGGACCATGTCCATTTCTCACTTTCCAGGCTTTGCCGGCTTAATCTTGCGGAGCTTCGGAACTGTTTTCAAAATCCTCCGGCGATCTTTCATCCGCAGACTCCGAGGCTTGAGTTTGATCGGTATGCCTCGAGGCATCGTTGTCCTCAATGAAAAACCCCGCGGATTGTGGACCGCGGGGATATTTCCACTTCCTGTTGCTACCCCATCCCGCGCTCTGAGGAACCGGCAACCCCGCCTCTATTCAGCCTACCACCTGACGCCAGGAGGGTCAACACCCCTCATCTCGGAGACCCAATCGGCGATGAAGATGTTGAACTCTCGGAGACCTTTGGTAAAACGATCAGAACTAAAAACAAGCTTTTTCCCATCGGGTGAAAAGAAGGGGAAACTATTAAAGCCGCCAAAGGAGATCCGCTCAAGGTCCGTCCCGTCAATATTCATGATATACAGATCAAAGTTCCGCGTTCCAGGGGCATGGAGATTCGACGAGAAAATCATCTGACGCCCGTTGGGATGAAATGCGGGGGCCCAATTGGCCGCCCCATTGTGCGTGAGCTGCCGCTTATTCTCTCCGTTCGCATCCATGATGAAGATCTCAGCGCGAGTGGGGCGCAAGAGACCTTTGGACAGCAGACGCTGGTAGTCGACCATTTCTCCGGGCACCTCGGGATGGTGTGCCCGATAAACGATCTTGGTGCCATCCCAGGAGAAGAAAGCTCCCCCGTCAAAACCTCTCTCGAAGGTGAGTCGGCGGAGGTTCCGCCCCTCGGTGTCCATCGTATAGATATCCAGGTCCCCCGCTCGTAAGGAGGTGAAGACGACTGTCTTGCCGTCCGAAGAGAGAGCTCCCTCGGCATCGTACCCCGGATTATCCGTGAGGCGGGTGAGGCCGCTTCCGTCGACGTTGGCGATATAAATATCGTAGTCGTACAAGGCCCACACATACCCTTCAGAACGATCCGGCGTGGGCGGGCAGGCAGCGTCTCGCATGTGAGTCGAGGCATAGATGATTCTGTGGTTTCCGGGAAGGAAAAAGGAGCAGGTCGTCCGTCCGCCTCCTGTGCTCACCAGGCGGAGATCGCTCCCGTTCGGATTCATGATAAAGATCTGATCGCAGAGATACCTGCCGCGCGTTGACTGAAAGATTAACGCGCTGCCATCCCACGAAAAGTAGGCCTCCGCGTTCGACCCCCCAAAGGTCAACTGCCGGACATTTGCCAAATGTCGACTTTCCCGCGGATCCAGGATATTGTCTTCCGCCGGGGCGATGCCTGCCACAGAGGCGAGAAGCAGCGGGAGCAAAAGCAGCGACTTCCTCACGGCTCGATCCTCGGTCCCGCATCGAGATAATCCGGTGGACGTACCTGAATCGCCCGCTCCTTGGTAGACGTCTCGTCTAATACGCAGCAGGCGCGCGAAAGAAAACCAGCCAACTGACGCCCAAACTGGCGGCCGTCACGATGCCCGCGGCGATGAGGACTCCCAGCGTGATTAGAAAAAAACTCCGTCCGTGAGAAAACCCGAAGAGAAATGCCGCCACGGATCCCGTCCAGGCGCCAGTCATAGGCAGCGGAATAGCGACGAACAGAATCAGTCCCAGCTCTTTATAGATACGAAAATAGCGCTCCCCTCTTCGACGGGTCCGGGCGAAAAGCCAGAGGAAAAACCCATCCCAGACACGCCACCGTTCGCGCAGAAAGTTCGAAACCGGCTCTAGAAGCTTCAAGATGAAGGGGATCGGTGTCAGATTGCCGAGAACCGCCCACAGCACCGCAGACCAGACGGGAAGCTTGTAGACTCCGAGGGCTACCGGGATTGCCCCTCTCAGTTCCGACACCGGGAGGGTTGCTATCACGAAGGTGGCGATCTCCGGAGGAAGGCCCTGCACCCACTGCAACAGGTTCATTGTCCTGCCTCTGAGCGGCAGGCTTCACACGGGCAGAGGCTGCGCAGGAAGTCGAACGAGTAGATCCCGGTGCTGTGACCGTCACTCCAGGTGAAACTCAACGCATAACGCCCCACGGGCGCCATCTGCACGATGCCGATTTCTCCCCGGCGGACCACCGGGCCGGCCAGAACCTGAAGCCCCCCCTCGGGTCTCGTGCCCGTCCGACAGTCGGCGCATGGGCACACCCTTCGCAAATCGTCAAACGAATAACGGCTCTCATGACCATCACGCCATCGGACGTACAGTAAGCGTCGATCCCCCTCCAGGCGATACTCCATGGGGTCCGAAACGGGCTTCACGCGACGTCTCCTTCCAAAACAGTTCTTGGCAGTCCTCACCCGACACCACAGGGACAGGGCAACTCCCCGGTTCTCCCCTCCATGGTCGCGCTGATTTGCGACGGCCGGACCGAGAATCCCGGAGAAATATGGTCTTTGAACCTAGCACCAATTCGTCCAGAGGGCAAGGTTCTGGCCCCTTGCGTTGACAACGGGCGTCTCACTGTGATAGCATTTGATCCAGAAGGGAGCGCGCCTTGTACGAGGATATCCCCCACTACAATAAAAAAACCACAAAGAAGAAGCGGCCACGCCTCATGGCCGTCGTAAACGACTCGTGCACTGGGTGTGAGGCGTGTATCCCCTTTTGCCCGGTCGATTGCATCGACCATGAACCGCCTTCGAATTACACCGGAGCGGTCATTCCCCCCGTCAGGATCCGTTGGCACGAGTGCATTGGCTGCCAGATCTGTGCCCGGGTCTGTGACGGAATGGCCTGGAATGCTATCGATATGATCACCATCAACGATTTTGAGGATCAGTTCGGAATCGCGATAACCGACCAAGCCCACCCCCCCGAGGAACACCAAGAAGTAGCGATCGCCGGGACTCCTGACTAGACTTCTCGAGTCTCCGTCACCTCGAAGCGGGTAAATCCTACCGAGTGCAGCATCTCTGCCATCACCGCTTGGGCCTCTTCTGCTGAGGCAGCATCAATCCCAAAGAAATCGACTGTCACCGCATACGTCATCACACCTCCTCGCTCCGCCTTCACACACCAGTTGCTGATCAACGTCCTGATTCCGCAAATGGCTTGACGCCAGGCAGCCAGAGGGGTAGCGTAGGCCCGGATCCTGCCACGGTCAGCGTCGAGGAGTCAGTGTGGTTGAATCCTCCCCTCTGGAACCCCAGATCTCAGCGATCGAGCCCTCAGCAGGTGTCGAGGGAGGAACGATCGTCGTTCGCGGGTCAGGCTTTCTTCGCGCCGGTACACCCCCTCTGGTCTTCATCGGCGAGCTTGACGCCCGCCCGTTGATTGCCTCCAATGTCCGCATAATCCTCCCCATTCCCGCCAATGCCACGGCGGGCCCCCTCACCCTGATGATCGACACAGAAAGCATCAGCACTCCCTTCACCATCGGAGCGAAGCTGGCCGCCGATCTTCACCCGGTGGCCAATCCGGTTGTCGACGCGGACGGGGTAATCTACACGACCATCAGCGGCAGACGAGGAGAGAAGGTTGAGGCCCCACTCGTGCGCATCACCCCCGCAGGGGCCGTACAACACATCTCTACCCCCGCGATTAATCCCACCGGCTTAGCGCTTCAAGCCGATGGAGTTCTCTTGACCTCGAGCCGATACGATGGGCGCGTGTATCGTCTTGTTCCAACCGGGGAGACCCAGGTGATTGCGGAAGATTTGGGAATTGCCACGGGCCTCTGTCTCGACGAGGCAGGCGTCCTTTATATTGGCGATCGAACTGGAACTATCTACCGCCTACCGCCAAGTGGCCAGGCCGAAGTCTTCGCCTCGCTGCCGCCTAGCGTCGCAGCCTTCCATCTGACTGCAGGGCCGGACGGAAACCTGTACGCCACGGCGCCGACGCTCTCCAATGAAGATGTCATTTACCAGATTAATAGCTTCGGCGACGCGGAACCCTACTGGGGACCCCTGGAAAGACCTCAAGGGCTTATGTTTGATCGGCAGGGTCGGCTTTGGGTGACCGCCGGGATCAAGGGACATCGGGGGGTCTACATGTTTTCAGGTCCAGAAGCACCTCGATTTATGGTCACCGGAGCCAACCTGGTCGGCCTCGCCTTCACCCCTGACCAGCATCTGATCCTGGCCAGCACCTCTGCTATCTTCCGCGTTCCTCCCTCCGAGTAAGCTTTCTGGCCCGTCCGCGATCCCCGCTCCTTTACCCAACCTCCGTCTTCGACGCTGGCGCGATGCCTTCTACTTGAAGCAGCTGATGCTTCCACATCGGGCCCCAGGCGAAACCACCAAGGGAACCATCAGAGGCCACTACCCGGTGGCACGGGATGAGGAGAGGGGTCGGATTTGCTCCGACGGCCTGCCCGACTGCACGCGCCGCCCGAGGCATCCCAACCGCTTTCGCCACCTCCCGATAGCCCTTCGTTGCCCCGTAAGGGATTCCTCGAAGGACCGCCCACACCTTCTTTTGAAAGGGAGTTGCTGCCGTGACGTCGAGAGGATACACAAATGACACTGCCTCCCCTCGAAAGTACCGATCCAGATCCTGGGCAAGCTTTCCGTATCCTCCTCGTCCTCGAGTTAATGGGGAAGCAATTCTGCCCTGCAAGGCCTCGAAGGCCCGCTCGGCGGTCTCGACCGGGAGGGTAAGCGCCAGGATTCCTCGGTCGGTGTAAGCCACGGCCACCCAACCAAGGATAGTTTTGAGCAACTGATATTGGACAGCCCTGTAACGCATTAGGCCTTCTCCAAAAGGGCAACCAGTTCGATCTCGACCAATGCCCCGAAGGGAAGTTGGGCCACCCCCACGGTGGAACGAGCGGGACTGTGCTCTGCAAAGTACGTCGCGTAGATTTGGTTCATGGCCTGAAAGTGGCCGAGATCGGTGAGATAAACTGTCGTCTTCACGACCTGTTTGAAAGAGCTCCCTGCAGCCTCGGTCACGGCCCTAAGATTCTCGAGCACCCGTCGAGTCTCGGCCTCAATCCCTCCCCCCACGAGTTTGCCGGTCGCCGGGTCCAGCCCGATCTGCCCCGCGGTAAAGAGAAACCCGCGTGCCTGCACCCCCTGCACATAAGGCCCCACCGCTTTGGGGGCTTTTTCCGTCGCCACGATTTCGAGTTCCATTAACTCCCCCCTCTACCACGCCACCGGCCGTCCTGTTGCTCGCCTCCTGAAAAAACAGGGCCGTGGTCGCCTCGGCCAAAAACCACGGCCCGGAATTTGCCCATGCGTGGCGTTCGTCACCTTATGTGCCCCCTCAATTCCTGAGACTCCGCTCGATCTCGGTCACCATCCGACCCCCCTCGAAAATTCGAACCGTCCCCGTGGACTCCGAGAGGGTCACAATGACCGCATCGGAGCTTGCACTCATCGAGGCCGCCACCGCGTGTCGGGCCCCGAGACCCTGAGGCAACTCGTTCCCCGGGACCGGAGGACGGAGAAAGGCCCCGCCGGTAACGATCACGCCATCCGATCGAATGAGGAACGCGCCGTCGATCGCGCAAAATTCCTTTACCGACTCCATGACCTGTGGGTCCAGTATGTTTCGCCGCTCTTCGGGATGCCCCTGGAAAGGATTCAGCACGAGCTGATCAACGTACTTCATCACCTCCTCGGTGTCCCCCAGGACGAAGAGGCCACCGAGCGACTTCCCCTCCCGGCCCTCCTGAGCCAATTCCACGGCCAGGTCGACGACCCGAGCGAAGACCTCGGGATTCACAACCGTTACAAACAGTCCCCCCTGTTTCATCGAGAAAAGATCAAATTCATCCCCGACCTTCATGACCATCATGGTATCCAGGGCTCCCACGTGCTGGGTCCCGGACAGGAACAGGATTAGGTCCCCGAGCTGGAGATACGCTTTGGAAAGGCCCAAGGATGCAGCAAGCTTGATCTGGGCAACCCGGTTGAGGGCAACCGGCGGCAGGTGGATAATTTTCTGGGCAATCCCGTGCAGCTGAGGCCCCCGGAGCCGCTTCCGGGTAAAGAGGACCACCTCAGTCTCACCGAAAACCCCCTTAAGCTCGGCGGGGTCAGACACGAGGTCGGCATTCAGAAACACCGCCCGGACCCCCGCGTTTTTGGCGACGGTGCGCGCCGCCTCGATCACCGCCCTCGTGAGCTCTTCTGGCTTCATGGCGTCACTCTACCATACGTCGTGAGCACGGGCAATGAAACGGGCGAGTGCTTTACGCAGTATTGACCCGTACACTCATCCTCGAATCACCAGCAACATTGTGACCGATGGCGTGAGCTAAAAAGGGGGGCAAGTTATTCGGCAAGCGCCTGCAGGAAATCGTGAACGGCGGCTGCGGCGTGGGAAGGGAGCCCCCCCACTTTTCGGATCTCTTCAATGCTGGCCTGTTGGATGGCCTTCAGCGAGCCGAACGCTCTCAGCAGAGCCTGTCTCCGTTTCTCGCCCACTCCAGGGATTTCTTCCAAGATCGACGCGAGACTCTGCTTGCCGCGGAGCTTCTTGTGGTAGGTAATGGCGAAGCGATGGGCCTCATCGCGAATCTGCTGGAGCAGGTGTTTGGCGCGGGATCCTTCGGGAAGTGCAAGCGACGCGGGCCGAAACGGATGGTGGATGCGTTCTTCTTCTTTGGCCAACGAGATGATGGGCAGATTTCGCTGCCCCAATCCTCGGGCTATCTTGAGCGCCACGTTCAGTTGTCCCCGTCCCCCGTCGATGAGGATCAGATCGGGGAGGGGCCACTCTGCCGCCCTAGCAAACCGCCGCCGAAGGACCTCCTCCAACATGGCATAGTCATCCGCCCCGCCCACCGTTTTGATCCGGTATCTTTTGTAGTCTGAGCGTCGGGGCAAGGCATCCTCGTAGACGACCTGAGATCCCACGGCCAGCATCCCCTGAATGTTGGAGATATCAAACGCCTCGATCCGGTGAGGAAGACGGGGAATACCCAGCACCGTCTGCAGCTCCTTCAACGCAGCCTCCCGGCCTGCTGTCGACTTCAAGCTCGCCATCAGAACAATCTCGGCGTTCTTGAGCGCCAGCTCGACCAGGCGAGCCTTCCGGCCCCGTTGGGGATGGTGGACCTGCACACGGCGCCCAGCCCGATCCGAAAGCCACCGGGCGATCATGTCCCCATCCTCCATTGGATGCGAGATGAGGACCTCCAGCGGGATGTTCCGCCGTCGCAGATAGAACTGCCGGATCAAGGCATCCAGGAGGTCTCCTGGTGCGCGGGCAAGTCCTTCCCCGCAGGTGAAAGACTCCCGGCCGACAAGCCGTCCCCGTCGGATCAGGAGGACCTGGATATTGGCCTCCCCGCCTTGGATACTCACGCCAAAGACGTCCTGCTCCTCCCCACCCGGTGAGAGGACCTTTTGCCCGGCCAGGGCTTCCCGTAAAGTGAAAAGTTGATCCCGGAGCTTGGCCGCCCGCTCGAACTCCTGCCTTCCCGCCGCCTGATGCATGCTCTCCTCCAGCTGCTTGGCCAGCTCGCGGTCCCGCCCCTCGAGGACCAGGCGAACCCGCTCCACCACGTGGTCGTACTCCGACTTGCTTACCGACCCCTCACAGGGACCGAGACAACGGCCGAGATGGTAGTCCAGGCAGTGCCGGCGTCCCCGAATATCGGTACACTTTCGGAGAGGAAAGGTCTTGTTGATCAGGTGAAGGAGCTGCCACATGGTCGTGGCGGGGACGTAGGGGCCAAAATAGAGAGCCTTGTCATCTTTCACCTGCCGAACCACCTGCAGCCGTGGCCACGGATCCTGAAGGTCCAGCTTGAGGAAGGGGTAGTGCTTGTCATCTTTGAGCACAATGTTATATCTGGGCTGCTCCTGCTTGACGAGATTCGACTCCAAGATCAAAGCCTCGAGCTCGTTGTCCGTGACGATCGCCTCCACATCGAGGACTTGCGACAGCACCCTCGCCATCCGCTCCGATCGCTCCGGCTGCCCTTCCCGCCCCTGAAAGTAGGACTGCACCCGCTTCCTCAGGGAAAGGGCCTTGCCGATGTAGAGCATCTCCCCTCTTTTTCCCTTGAAGACATAGACCCCAGGTCGGTCTGGCAGCCCTTTGATCTTCTCCAATAGCGTCATGTCTCAATCTTCGTCCAACGAGCGGGGAGTGTCAAGCCGCCCCGTAGCTCGAGGATCACGCGTCTGGGGCGTGCTGTGCCCAAGAGCCGGAATCCCTTGACTCCCGTCGTAATCTCAAGTTATAAGTCAAATTAGTGAGGAAAATCGGGTGATGGGACTGCAGGATAAGCGCATCGCGTTCATCGGCGTCGGGAACATCGGTGAGGCTTTGATCAAAGGCCTCCTCCAGGTAGGACACGTTCGTCCGGAACAGCTCATGGCGACCGACATCCGAACGGATCGCCTCGACGCAATCCGCAAGACGTATCGTATCGAAACCTTGACCAGTAATAAAGAAGCCGCCACCAAGGCTCAGATCCTCCTCCTTGCCGTAAAGCCGCAGGTGATGGATGAAGTTCTCATTGGGCTCCGTGGAGCGGTGGCAGAGGATCATCTCATCCTTTCGGTCGCCGCGGGGATCCGGACGGCTTTTATTGAAGCCAGATTTTCTCAACCGACCCGGGTTGTGCGGATCATGCCCAACACGCCCGCCCTTGTCCTCGCCGGCGCCAGCGCCATCACGCCGGGACAGCACGCCACCGAAGAGGATCTCAAAATCACCCGGGAGGTCTTCGAGGCGGTGGGTCGGGTCGTTACAGTCGAGGAAGCGCTGATGGATGCCGTGACCGGGCTGAGCGGGAGCGGCCCCGCGTATATTTTTGTCTTGATCGAGGCGCTGTCGGATGCTGGGGTCCGCATGGGACTGGCGCGCGAGGTGGCCACGTTGCTCGCGACCCAGACGGTTCTGGGGGCAGCCCGGATGGTCCTGGAGACCGGAGAACATCCCGCAAAGCTCAAGGACATGGTGACGTCACCTGCGGGAACCACCGCTGCCGGGCTCCACGTGTTGGAGCAGGCGGGATTTCGGGGAATCCTCAAGGCCGCGGTCGAAGCGGCCACGCGGCGCTCTCAGGAACTGGGGAAGGGATAGGCAATGTTTCTCTTTGCCAACCTACTGAGTGCTATCGCTCAGATTTTGCACCTTGGCCTTTTCGTCTATATGTGGATGATCATTATTCGGGCGGTGATCTCCTGGGTCAACCCGGACCCGTACAACCCCATCGTCCAGTTTCTGTATCGCAGCACCGAACCGGTCTTACATCCGGTCCGCCGGATGCTTCCTATTGCTTGGGGAATCGATTTCTCCCCCCTCGTGGTGATTCTTGGTATAATGTTCGTGGATCAATTTTTAGTGGAATCGCTACGTGAACTAGCCTGGAGGCTTCGATGAGGAATCTGAGTCCTCTTGAGATTGCACAGCGAGAATTTCGGCGGCGCTTCCGCGGGCTGGATCCCCTGGAAGTGAGGAGCTTTTTGGAAGGGGTCGCCGAGCAATTGCAGGGCCTTCTCAAGGAGAACGTCCTCAAAGAGGATCGGATTCACAAGCTGGAGATTGAGCTTGGATCGTATCGCGGGCGGGAGCATGAACTCAAGGAGATCCTGTTCGCACTGCAGCGCATGGGCGATGAGATGAAAGACAAAACCCAGAAGGAGGCCGATCTCATTATCAAGGACGCCGAGATCAAGGCGGAAGAACTGCTGGAGCGAGCCCATCTGACGTTAGGCCGATTGCAGGGAAAGATTGCAGAACTGAAACGACAGAAGGCTCTTTTCGAGGCGAGGATGCGAGGGACGATCAAGCTCTACAAGGATTTCCTTGATAGCGAGTCTGCTGAGGACGGCAGTGAACCTGTCGAGCCTAAACCTCCAGGCACGGGGTCCTGATCTTCTATTTGCTGTCCTCGTCCAACCGCGGGCCGGACGGGATGCAATCCTTACCGTCCGAGAAGGGGTTCTGAAAGTAGCGGTCACTGCCCCACCGGTAGATGGCAAGGCCAACACTGCCTGCCGTCGCCTGTTGGCCAACGCTCTGAAGATTCCCGTCAACCGTGTTGAGATCTTCGCCGGAGCGCAGTCCCGCCGAAAGCGCATTCGAATACGACACATCGACTTCGAGGCTCTCAAGGAACGCCTCACTCCGTTCCTCAAATAGCTCAAGACCAGCAATCAGCGTCAGCAGTCTACGCCTCAATCTGCTTTGTTCGGGGGCGATAGCTGAAGGCTCACAGCTGTTTGTCCTAGCCCCCGAAGGGGGGGCGTCGGGCATGCCAGGGTCTTAACTGCTGGTACGCGAAAGCCCCTCGAAGCAGCGTAACTTCATCAAAGGGGCGCCCGACCATTTGAAGCCCCACGGGGATTCCCTCGGCATTCGCAGTACAGGGGACCGTGATGGCAGGAAGTCCGGTGAGATTCATAGGACTCGTCAACCGCGTGATAGTTGGTTGGAGCCTTTTCTGCATTCCGCGAATCGTAACAGTCTGCTCACCGAGAGGCGGGGCGACGATCGGAAGGGTCGGAGTGATCAACAAGTCCACCTGATGGAAGAGAGCAGCAAACTGCCGCATCAAGAGCCGACGAGCCTGTTGGGCTCGAAGATACTGTGAGGCCCCAAGGAATTCTCCCATCTCTAACCGGCGACGAACATCTATCCCCAGCTCCCGACTGTGGGTCCGAAGCAACCGCCCGTGGTTGGCGGTCGCCTCGCTCGCCAGCGTAAGGAACTGAATCGCGGGGGCGTGGCGGAGGAGAGGGATCGAAACCTCTTCCACCCTCGCCCCTGCTCCCTGCAGATCTTTAATGGCGCCTTCCACCGCTGTTATGATCGAGGGATCGACCTCCGATGGGTCGTAGAAGAAATCCCTCGGTAGTCCAATTCTGATCCCTTTCAGGTCACCCTCGAGCTCCTGACAATAATCTGGAACCGGCTGCCGACTCGTCGTGACATCCCCCGGATCGGGCCCAGCCAGTACCTGAAGGAGCAGGGCGGCATCCTCGACCACGTTCGTGATAGGACCGACATGATCAAGGGACCAGGCGAGGGGAACAACCCCGCTCCGGCTCACCCGACCATAGGTCGGCTTGAGCCCCACCACGCCACAGCAGGCAGCCGGGATCCGGATCGAGCCTCCGCTGTCAGTACCGAGAGACCCGAGACAGAGGGAGGCAGCCACCGCCGCGGCAGAACCTCCACTACTTCCTCCAGAGATCCGATCGAGGTTCCAGGGATTCCTCACCGCACCAAAATGAGGGTTGTCGTTGGTGATCCCGTAGGCAAGCTCATGAAGGTTCAACTTGCCCAAGAGGATCGCGCCGGCCTCTTTGAGACGGTGGATCACGGTGGCATCTTCCTGGGCAACAAAATCCTTGAGCACGCGTGTCCCGGCCGTGGTGGGAAGGCCGGCGGTGAAAAACAGATCCTTCACCGCGAGAGGGATCCCGTGGAGTGGACCGAGCGGCCGACCGTGCGCGATGGCATCTTCCGCCCTCCGGGCCGCCTGAATCGCTTGATCGGCGTAGCACGCAATATATGCGTTGATACTCTTCCCGTACGTGCCGATGCGGTTCAATATCGTCTGAACGAGTTCGACGGGGGAAAGCTCTCTTTGGCGGATGAGACGCACTGCGGAGACGAGAGAAATTTCGGAGATTGCGCTTGCCTGCGGGCGGGTTCCCGCAGATGACGTCACCGGCTGGCCGGAGGGCGGCGCCGTTTCTCCAACGGCCATGGCGAGGGCCGGTTCTTCCCATCCCAACTCCTCCTCCCCGAGGGCCACAAGGGCGTCCTCCACGGCCTCGTACGTCTGCTGCCAGGCCTGCCAGTCCTCTTCCCCGTACGGCAAACGCCTCGCATCTGCCAGCGCTCGAAACAATTCCGGGGGGAGTGACATACGACACCCGTTCGGGCTGAGGTCTACTCTTTTGGGATGACCTCGAACTCGAAGATCAGTGGAAAGGCTGTGGGACCAACGTAGAGGGAGGTGATTTGGAGGAAAATGGCTTTGGACTCTTTGGGGAAGGCTGGAAAGACGAGAAGCCCTTCACGGCTCCCCTCAGCGGGAATGACCAGATAGCTTGTAAGAAGCGCTTGCTGGGCGGTTTTGAGCAGGGCTGGCCTCTCCGCAAAGGTTTGGAAGATCTCAGCCGCATCCAACGCACTGGCGCCACGATTGTCCTGATCTTTTATGACCGCGAGGCCGGGATCAAAGGTCAGCTGATGTTGGGATCGGTTCTCGATTCGAAGATAGAAAGGCGCAATATCCTCTCGCATTTTTCGCAAGGGGTCCTCTTCGCGGCGCCTTTGAAAATACTCGCGTACGTCCTCCGCGGCAAGGGGCCGCACCGTTACCGTTAATGGCCCGGGGGTCGCGATAATGTTCCGTCCGCTCACCGTGTACGTCGGGAGGCGTGAGGGCGCCGGACGGAGGCCGACTTTCTCAGGGGGTGCGGAAGCAAACAACATACAGCCGCTCAACGGAAGTCCCGAGAGTCCGAGGATGATCATGCAAAAGAGCAAGAGCGGGCTGCTGTTGCCCGCCCTTGCTTCCCAATCTGTCCGTCGCAGGGCCAACGTGGTCTAGACCTGTATGGCGCGAAGGCGCTTGACTCGCTCCTCCACGGGAGGATGAGTGGAGAAGAAACGAAAGAGGGATCTCCCAGAGAGCGGATTGACGATGAAAAGATGGGACGTGGCCGGATTCGCCTCCAGGGGGATGCGCTGGGCGGCTGCCTGGAGCCCCTCGAGGGCGGAGGCTAACCCTTCGGGATTCTTGGTAAGTCGTGCGGCGGTCGCATCAGCCAGAAACTCTCGGGTACGCGAAATCGCCATCTGGATGACGAGGGCGGCGATGGGCGCCAAAATAGACATGAGCAAGAGGCCCAAAACACCCCCCCCACGATTTTCTGAATCCCTGCCGCCAAATCCGAACATAGCGGCCCACCGGGCCATGTAGGCCAGCATCATGATCACCCCAGCGAGCGTGGCCGCAACCGCGCTGATCAGCGTATCGCGGTTCTTCACGTGTCCCAACTCGTGGGCCAGCACCCCCTCCAGCTGGTCATAGTTCATGATTCGTAGAATCCCCGACGTCACCGCAACGGCAGCATGTTGTGGATTCCGACCCGTAGCAAAAGCATTGGGGGACTCTGTGGGAACAATATACACTTTCGGCATGGGAAGCTGCGCCCGCTGGCTGAGAGATCGGACCATGCTGACGAGCTCCGGGGCCTCCGCCTCGGTGACCTCACGAGCCCGGTACATTTTCAGCACGATCTTGTCGGAATACCAGTACGAGCCAAAGTTCATGAGGAGGGCGAACAGGAAGGCAATGACCATCCCCTGCGTGCCCCCGAAGTAATCTCCGAAGATAACCAGGAGACCCGTCAAGGCTCCTAGCAGTAATGTCGTCTTAATAGTGTTTCCCATAGCCTACACATCTCCTTGGATATTCAGTCTGTCCTCCGACAACCCCCACCAACGTAAATTACCCTCTAGAAGTGTGTCAAGGGGATTCCACTCGCTGAGCCCGCCTGCTTAAACCACGCCGCCCCACCGGAACCAGACCTGGGCTCTGTCGGCGTTGAAGCACCTCCTCCCCCACCACGCGAAGTACCCTCTCGAAGGTCTCCGCCATCTCGCGACGCATCTGCTCCATTTGCTCTCGCATGTTGAGGATCACTTCCACTCCTGCCAGATTTACCCCTAGCTGATTCGTTAGGCGGAGAATGAGCTCGATCCGCTCCAGATCATCCTGAGAGTAGAGACGCGTGTTTCCCTCGGTTCTGGCAGGCCGGATCAACCCCTCCCGCTCGTATGCTCTGAGTGTCTGGGGATGGATATTGAACATCTCCGACACCACGCTAATCATATATAACGGCTGTTTCTTTTTTTTGGGCATATCGGCCACCTTTCCGGGCAGCACCCACTCCATCCTCCGTCCACGATCCAACCCCGAGGGAAGACACGACGTCCTTCGACGTTGAACCTTGGACGGCGGACGTTACACCTTCAGATCCCGCCTGGGGTCCATCGGATTTAGACGCATAAAGTCCCTCAGGAGCTGTTGAGATCGCTCATCCAGATTCTCTGGAACGACAATTTTGACCGTGACATATTGATCCCCGCGGCCACTCCCCTTGAGATGCGGTACCCCTTTCTGCCTCAAGCGAAAGACCTGGCCACTCGAGGTTCCAGGGGGAATCGTCATAGTGGCCATGCCATCGACCGTGGGAACATCGACTCGCGCCCCGAGCGCTGCCTCGGTAATGGTGATGGGGACCGCACAGTAGATGTTGTCCCCCTTTCGCTCGAAGAAGGGATGTGGGTGAACTCGCGTCGTCACGTACAGGTCGCCGGGAGGTCCCCCGTTCCTTCCGGGCTCTCCCTTGCCGGCGAGGCGAATGCGCGATCCGGTATCCACACCGGGTGGGATCTTGATCTTCAGACGTTCGGTCCGGGAAACACGCCCCTTGCCGCCACAGCTCCGGCAAGGCTGGAGAATAACCTTTCCACTCCCCTGACACCTGGTGCAGGGGGATGCCATACTCAGGATGCCGCGGGAGACCTGCCGTCGTCCGCTCCCTCCACAGTCAGGACAGGACTGGGGGACCGATCCCTGCGCTGCTCCGCTCCCCTGACAACCCTCACAGATGACGTGTTTTTGAAGCGTAATCTCCGTGGAGAGTCCCCGGATCGCGTTCTCAAAATCCAGGTCAATGGAGTAATGGAGGTCCTCTCCCTTTAGGGACGCTGTAGTTGCCCCTGGTCCGCCACCAAGGATGTCAGAAAAGATATCTGAAATGCCGCCAAAGCCACGCCGGGTAAACTCGGTGAAGGGACCAAAGTCAAAACCGAATCCTGGACCGGCCCCCTCAGCAGTTGAGGCAAACGGCTGATGACCAAACTGATCATACTGTCGGCGCTTTGCCGGATCACTCAGGACCTCGTACGCCTCAGTCATCTCTTTGAATTTCGCCTCGGCCTCCGCACTTCCCGGATTCACGTCGGGATGATACTTGCGGGCGAGCTTCCGGTACACCCGCTTGATCTCCCGTTCTGAGGCGTTCCGAGGAACCCCCAGGACCTCATAGTAGTCCCGTTTGGCCATCTCGATCTACCTATATGCCCTACTCCCTCCCAGTACCCCTGATGTCCAATCGCTCAGTTTACAAATTGCCTCCAGGGTGTCCGATGGCGGCCGTTCATTTCACCTCAACTTTAATGTGCTTTGGCGTGGCCGCCTCTGCCTTCGGGATGGTCACCTCCAGGACCCCGTCTTTGAAGCTTGCTCGAATCTTGTCAGGCTGGCTACCCGTTGGTAAGGTAAACACGCGCTGGAACGTGCCATAGATGCGCTCCACCCGCAGGTAGTGTTCCTCCTTGACCTCCTTCTCGTGGCGTCGCTCTCCTTTGAGCGTTAACATGTTATCCCGGACTTGAATGTCGATGTCATCCTTGGTGAGGCCGGGAAGCTCTGCCTTCAGGACAAGGCTGTCGGTCGTCTCGTAAATGTCTACGGCGGGTGACCAGGTTGATGCCGTCACCCCTTCCCGGTCCCCACGGGACCGAGCCAATGTCTGCTCGAATATCTGGTTCATCCGATCCTGAAGTGTAATCAAATCATGAAACGGATCCCATCGCACAACGGCCATAACAGGTCACCTCCTTCGACCACCTGCTCAGTCCTCAGTCTTTTTTCCACCGCCAAGGTCCTCAAACTCGGCATCCACGACCTCTCCCTCCGCCGGCCGCTCCCCAGCAGCAGCTTGCTCTCCGCCCGTCTCGGCGCCGGTCGCCTGCTGCTGAGTCTGGGCCTGTCGATACATGGCTTCGGCCATCTTGTGGGAAGCCTTGGTGATCTGATCGATCGCCTGACGCATTTGATCGGCGTTCCCCGATTCGAGAGCCTTCTTCCCCTCCTGCAAGGCTGTCTCGATCCCTGAGATCTCGCCTACCGGGATCTTCTCGCGGTTTTCGTTGAGCATCTTTTCCGTCGTATAGATCAACGAATCGAGCTGGTTCCGGGCTTCGATCTCTTGCCGGCGCGTTTTATCTTCCTCGGCATGCGACTCGGCATCCTTCACCATCTGATCGATCTCGTCCTTTGCCAAGCCGCTCGAATGGGTGATCGTGATCTTCTGCTCTTTCCCAGTGGCGGTATCCTTCGCGCCGACGTTCAGGATGCCGTTCGCATCAATGTCAAACGTCACCTCGATCTGAGGCACTCCCCGAGGAGCCGGCGGAATCCCGACCAGGTGGAACCGGCCCAACGTGCGGTTGTCCCGGGCCATCTCTCGCTCGCCTTGCAGGACGTGGATCTCTACCGACGTCTGGTTATCTGCCGCCGTGGTGAAGATCTCACTCTTTCGCGTGGGAATAGTGGTATTCCGCTCGATGAGCTTTGTCATCACGCTGCCCAGGGTTTCGATCCCCAGGGAGAGGGGCGTCACATCCAAGAGAACCACATCGCGGACATCCCCCGCCAGCACCCCGGCCTGGATGGCGGCACCGATCGCCACCACCTCGTCAGGATTGACACCCTTGTGCGGTTCCTTGCCGAAGAGATCCTTTACCACCTGCTGCACCCGGGGCATCCGGGTCTGTCCTCCGACCAAGATGACTTCATCGATCTGGTTGGGTTTGAGCTTGGCATCCTCCAGGCATTGCCGCACGGGGTCAAGCGTGCGGTCAACAAGGTCCCCCACCAACTGCTCCAATTTGGATCGGGTAAGCTTCATGCTGAGGTGTTTCGGTCCCGAGGCATCCGCGGTGATGAAGGGGAGATTGATCTCGGTCTCCATGATGGTGGACAGTTCACACTTGGCCTTCTCTGCCGCCTCTTTCAGCCGCTGAAGTGCCATCCGATCCTTGCTGAGGTCGATTCCCTGATCTTTCTTGAACTCGGCAACGATCCAGTCGATGATCCGCTGGTCGAAGTCGTCGCCCCCCAAATGGGTATCTCCATTGGTCGCCTTGACCTCGAAAACTCCATCCCCGATCTCCAGGATCGAGATATCAAACGTCCCACCCCCTAAATCGAAGACGGCGATCTTCTCGTCCTTTTTCTTTTCCAGGCCATAGGCCAATGCGGCAGCCGTTGGCTCGTTAATGATCCGAAGGACCTCCAGCCCGGCGACGACCCCGGCATCCTTGGTTGCCTGTCGCTGACTGTCATTGAAATAGGCAGGAACGGTGATGACTGCCTTGGTTACCTTATCGCCGAGGTAGGCTTCCGCATCGGTCTTGAGCTTCTGTAAGATCATGGCCGAGATCTCAGGTGGCGAGTATTGCTTGTCCCGCGCCTCGACCCGCGCATCGCCTCCGGGACCCTTTGCCACCTTGTAGGGGACCAGCTTGATCTCGTGAAGCACTTCCTCGTGCCGGCGGCCCATGAAACGCTTGATTGAGAAGATCGTATTCTCGGGATTCGTGATCGCCTGCCGCTTCGCCACCTGTCCCACGAGGCGTTCTCCATCCTTTGAGAAGGCCACGACGGACGGGGTGGTTCTCGCCCCCTCCGCGTTCGCGATCACAGACGGCTCGCCCCCTTCCATAACCGCCATAGCCGAGTTCGTCGTCCCCAGATCAATCCCAATAACCCTTGCCACTTCAGGACCTCCTTTGAAGATTAGAAATTTTTCGCCATAGAAATCAAATTCTTATCTAAGTTATAATATGAAATCTTAGCCTCCATTTGTCAAGTTTTTTCCTTATGAACCCAACTAGTTGTTTTTATTGAATTCAATATCGTGGCTTTATCCCCCACGACACGGGCCATCAGATCGTGGGCCTTGGAGAAGGACCTCTCATTCCGCCGAGTCCGCGTCTGCCCGAAAGATTTAGCTCCTCAACGCCGGGCATGGAAAGTCGACTCATTAGATTCAGAGCAGGACTCTGACTGTCCTTATCCTCATCCTCTTCCTTGACACATCTTCATCCATTACTTAAAGTAGGGGGC
>JBFHXD010000022.1:0-25021 GCA_041599135.1 Methylomirabilales bacterium (SeqCode)
AGATCGATTGCTTTGTCCGGCAAAAACCGATCCGTGATGTAACGATTGCTGAGCACAGCGGCCGCGACCAGGGAGGAGTCCTTGATGCGCACGCCATGGTGCACCTCGTATTTTTCCTTTAGCCCCCGTAGGATCGAGATGGTCTCCTCCACCGTGGGCTGACCAACGGTGATCGGCTGGAACCGGCGTTCCAGGGCCGGGTCCTTCTCGATGCGCTTCCGGTATTCATCGAGCGTCGTGGCCCCGATACAGCGGAGTTCACCACGGGCCAGAGCTGGCTTGAGCATGTTCGACGCATCCACCGCCCCTTCCGCGGCTCCGGCCCCGACGAGGGTGTGCAGCTCGTCGATGAAGCAGATAATCTGTCCCTCGGCCTCGGTAATCTCCTTCAACACCGCCTTGAGCCGATCTTCGAATTCGCCGCGATATTTGGATCCGGCGACCAACGCGCCGATGTCTAAGGCTACCACCCGTTTGTTCTTCAGCGACTCGGGGACGTCCCCGTTGGCAATCCGCTCTGCCAACCCTTCCGCAATGGCGGTCTTCCCCACCCCAGGTTCGCCGATCAATACGGGATTGTTTTTTGTGCGGCGGGAGAGGACGTGAATCACACGGCGGATCTCGTCATCGCGGCCGATCACCGGATCGAGCTTGCCCTTGCGCGCCAGATCGGTCAGGTCCCGGCTGTATCGTTCGAGGGCCTGGTATTTCTCCTCCGGGTGCGGGTCGGTGACCCGCTGCCCGCCGCGCACGGTCGTTAAGGCCGCATACACACCATCCTTGCTGAGACCCGCCTCCTTCAGGGTCCGCTCGGCTGCCTCACCCGCGTGTTCCACCATGGCGAGGAGGAGGTGCTCGGTCGAGACATACTCATCCTTCAGATGCGAAGCTTCTTGAAGAGCTGCCTGAAGCACTTTTTCGAGACGGGGCGTGATGTACACCTGCCCCGCAGCACCTTCAACTTTTGGGCGTCGCTTGAGCTCTTCGCCCAGTCGCGTGCGAAGCAGCTGAAGGTTGGCCCCGACTTTCTGGAGCAGCGGGGGAATCACCCCCTCGTGTTGTTCTACGAGCGCGAGCAACAGGTGCTCCGCGTCGATGGCCTGATGCCCCATCTCGATCGCGTGTCGGCGGGCGGCATCGATGGCCTCCTGGGCCTTGATGGTAAACTGATCCAGCCGCATGTGATTTCTCCCTCAAAGCAAGGAAAAATAAGGCAAAAATCACGATAACACGGTGCCACAACCTTGTCAATGAGCGCCCGGTGCCTTTACAGCTGACTCGCGTTGTTCACGGCAGTCGTTGACAACCCATTTGCGCCCTCTCTATGATAAGCTGCCAACATACTGGAGGCGTTTTCACGATGGCGCGGCGAAAGTTGACCAAAGCAGATCGAATCTACGCCGCCATTGAGCGAAAAACGGTCGACCGACCACCGGTGAGCTTCTGGCGTCATTTTCCCGAAGTGGACGAGGACCCGTTCGCCCTGGCTGAGACCCTTCTCGCTTTTCACACCCGTTATGACCTGGATTTCATCAAGGTCATGCCATCCGGGGTGTATTGTGTGGAGGACTGGGGCTGTCGCGTTGCGTACCGGGGGAGCCTCGATGGCTCGCGTGCCTGCATTGAGCACACGGTCAAACGCCCGAGCGATTGGGAGCGAGTCCGGCTTCTCGATCCCGAGGAAGGGGCGTTGGGTCGGGAACTCACCTGTCTTCGCGAGGTGGTGAAGAGGCGCCAGGATGACGCGCCGATCCTTCAGACCGTGTTTAGCCCCCTGACGATCACCAAGAAGCTGGCTGGTGATGAGCGATTCGTGGAGGACTTGCGGGAACGACCAACCTTGATTCATGGAGCCCTCGACGCGGTATCCGAGACGATGAGTCGGTTTGTCGCCGCCTGTCTCGGATCCAAAGCGGATGGGATCTTCTTTGCTACTCAGGTGGCTACGTCTGATCTCTTAACTGCCGAGGAGCATCACACCTTCGCCGAACCGTACGACCGGAGGGTCTTGGAGCAGGCGGCCAAGCGAAGTGCTTTCTCCATCCTGCACGTCCACGGCCTGAGCATCCCGTTCGACGTGATGGCGACATATCCGATTCGCGCCATCAACTGGCACGACCGGCGAACTTCTCCCTCCCTGCAAGAGGCGCAGGGGATCTTTCGCGGCGCAGTCGTGGGCGGGCTCAATGAGGTCGAGACGCTTCGGAACGGACCCGAGCAAGCCGTGCGGGCCGAAGTCAAAGATGCCCTGAGACAGACAGGAGGCCTCGGGCATATCGTGGCGCCGGGTTGTGCTCTCCCCCTGGATGTTCCCGATGCGCACCTCCGGGCAGTCCGAGCCGCAGTTCAGGAGTAACGATGACCGATCATTCAGTGGAGCAGGGGATCGGGGCCATCCGAGAGGGGCGGATGGTGATATTGGCCGATGACGAGGCGAAGGAGAGTGAGGGTGTGCTCACCTTCGCGGCGGAGCGCGTGACCCCCGATGCGGTGAATATGATGGCCCGGGAGGCCAGGGGAATCATCTGTGTGGCCCTCACGGGGGAGCGCCTCGACACTCTTAAGATCCCGGTTATGGTCCCGGACCAACCAGCCTCCGGCGACATCACCTATTGTGTCTCGGTCGATGCCACGGTGGGAACCACCACGGGCATCTCGGCTTATGATCGCGCCACCACGATTCAGACGTTGGTTGATCCCAAGGCTCGGCCCGAGGATCTCGTTCGGCCCGGCCATATCTTTCCACTTCGGGCCAAGGAGGGCGGCGTACTCACCCGGGCGGGACAGGCGGAAGCTGCCCTCGATCTCTGTCGTCTGGCCGGTCTCAACCGGGGAGCGGTCCTCTGTGCCGTTCTCACGGAGGAGGGGGAGGCCGCCCGTCTCCCAGAACTGCAAGCCTTTGCCGAGCGCCACGGACTGGTGAGCCTCACCGTGAAAGCGTTGATCGACTTCCGGATGCTGCGAGAGAAGCTCGTCAAACGCTTCGCCACAACTACGTTGCCCACCCAATACGGGATCTTTCAAAGCTACCTGTATGAGAGCCAGGTCGATGGCCGGCATCACCTGGCTTTGGTGCTCGGCGAGGGAACGACCACGGATGACGTGCTGGTGCGGGTCCAGTCGGAGTGTCTTCCCGGCGATGCGCTTCGGTCACTGCGCTGCGACTGTGGCGAAAAACTCCACGCCTCCCTCGAGCTTATTGGCAAGACGGGAAAGGGAGTCCTGGTGTATATCCGGGGCTCGTCAGGCGGAGCTGGATGGTCAACTCACCTCGCGGTCCCTGACAGCCCTGGGTCGTCCGAGCCGCCCCGCGGCCGCATGGACCTCCGGGAGTATGGTATTGGCGCCCAGATCCTGGTCGACTTGGGTCTCAGCCGGATCCGGCTACTGACGAGCAACCCCCGGCGCATCGTGGGATTGGAAGGCTTCGGGCTTCAGGTCGTCGAGCGCGTTCCCATTGATGTGAGCGGCCAGAAAGCACGGGAACCACAGTGAGCGGTTGCCTCTTTTGCCAGATCGCGCAGGGCGACCGACCTGCCCATACGATCTTTGAAGACGAAGGGGCGGTGGCCTTCCTCGACATCTTTCCCTGCACACCGGGACACACCCTGGTCATTCCTCGACAGCACTATCCCACCCTTGGCGACATGCCGGCGGAAGAAGCAGGGAAGCTTTTCCTCGCGGCGACGAATGTTGCCGGAAAAGTTCAGGCGGCCATGGGTGCGGCCGGCTTCAATATGGGTGTGAACAACGATAGTGCAGCCGGGCAAGAGGTCTTTCACGTCCACGTCCATATCATCCCGCGGTACCCGAACGATGGCGGCGGTAGCATGAAGAGTGTCGCCCATTTCAAGGGCAAAGAGAATCTCGAAGCCATCGCCGCCAAACTCCGCCCCGCGTTTGCGTCCCCTTAAACGTTGCGACCTCCTTCCCTAGATCTTCCCCTTCTCCCGCCACTTCTTCCAGATTCCCTGGCACCTCTTCTCGGCGCGCTTGATAGCCTCCTCGGGGGTCTCGGCCCCAGTGGCCGCCTCCGCGAACATAGTGTTCAGCACCCAGGTTTTGAACGCCTCGTCTATCGCCGCGTTGGCAAAGCCGGGGTGGCCCACGTTTGTCGCCCAGTCGAGGGCATCCTCCAGCACCTTGTACTTGTCCGGGGGCCTGGCCTTCGGATCATGGGCGATCAGCTCTTTGAGATCGGGAACGGCCTTGGGGAAGCAGGGAAAGTTGTACAACTCGCTCGCCAGACACCCCTCTCTGAAGTTACCGATGTAATCGACGAGGAACTGTTTGGCCCCCGCGATGTTCTCGGCGAACTTCCAGATCACGTAGACCTGGGTGAGGTGGGCGACCCCTATGCGCGCCACCGGGCCCTTGGGCGCCTTCGCCAGCCAGATGTGGTCTGTCACCGGAATCTTCTCGCTCTCGCCGGTCCGGGTGACCGAGATGGCGTTGAGCACGAGCGACCCCTTCCCCGCCAGCATGAAGCGGTTGTTCGAGGACTCATCCCAGGCGAGGACCTCGGGGGTCATCGCCTCCTGGAAAAGGGCCTTGACATACTTGACGGCCTCGAGCGTCTGCCTGGAGTTGAGCAGGAGGTTGCCGTTTTCATCCTGGACAGAGGCGCCGAAGGAGTACATGATCGTCCGCATGGCCATGGCGGTGTCGGTCTCGACGGACAGCCCGATCCCCACCGGCTTGCCATGCTTCTGCTTGATCCTTGCCCCGCCGACCCGGATGTCATCCCAGGTGTCGGGAAACATCCCGACGTCGTCCCAGAGGTCCTTCCGATAGTTGATGGGGTCCGGCACGTAGCTGTCGGAGAAGCCGTAATACTTCTTGGTCTTGGGGTTGTAGGTGCTCCGGATGGCCAGGGGAATAACCTTGCCATACTTCCGCTCACACTCCTCGTAGATCTCTTTGTGGTCGATCACCTGATCCTCGAAGACCGGGGGGGGCGAGATGACCATGAACAGGTCGTGGCCTTTCTGGGCCGAGACCTCGGCTCCCGCCCGGGTGCTGAGCCCCGCCGCCCCAATGTTGTCCACAATCACCTCGGTATCGTGCTTCCGGCCCCACTCCTTGACGTAGGTCCCGTTGAACCACTTGTCGTACCCCGGGACAAAGTGATTCCATTGCAGGATCTTGAGGGTCTTCTTGGCCGCCCGGGACTGGCTGGGGATGATGATATTGGCGCCGATCCCCGCTGCCACCGCCCCCACGGCCTTGAGGAAACCCCGCCGCGAGATGCCTTCCCGCTCATTCCCGCCCGTCATCGTGCACCTGTGCCCTCGTGCGTCGAGCATCGCATATCGGAAGAATACACGGGCGGGGGAGCCTTTGGCTATACTGACGAATCAGGTGAACGATGGAGGCGGCAGCATGAAGAGTGTCGCCCGAATGCGGGGCGAGAAGGACCTCGAACAGATCGCCGCCAAAATCCGCCAAGCCTTCACCTCATCCTGAACATTTCCCGTCGGACTCATTTTCAAGTGTATGGGTCTTACGTGGAACTTCTCTGCGGTTTTCCCACAATGGCCTAAGTAGACTCCCACGTGGACATCTTGCACCCTTTTGGCCAGCCAACGATTGTCATCCTAAAGGCCATTTGACAGCGACTGCCTGTTTCCCGGCTACCGTGTAAATATCGTCACAGGTTGACATAATGTCGTTGCCGGAATCCATTTAGATTTAGTGACTTATGACGTTTATCCTTGGCATAGAGATTGCCCCTAAACTTCTCATCGGGCGGCTTGGACCAGCTGCCCGGCAGCCCCCAGGCAGTTCCGAGTGGGCGCGGAGAGGAGGACTGACATGGCACGGGGGGTCTTGGAGGACCTTGAATACGGGAGCGACCAAGAGTTGAGCAGAGAGCTGGTCCGGCGAGCAATGAGGGGAGACCGGAAGGCTAAAGAGGAACTGCGAAATCTTCACGTGACATACTGGGAACACCGAGGCAAGGTGCTTCTGCCGCAAGAGGAAGACAATGGGCAGCGTTAAGGTTGCCGAGTATCAGTGGGATCCGATAGGGCCGAGGGCTGAAACGATGCCCTCGTACTTCTTCAGGGTCCAAGAAACGCCAGAGTCCGAGGCAGAACTCGCAGAAGTTTCTGCCCCAGATCTTCATACGGCATTGGAGGCGCTCGTTGCGTGGTGTCCCGGACTCCACAAGTTAGAGCTTGAGGGAATTTGGACACATCCCCCCGGTCACGCGTGACCGGGGCATGCATCTGAGCGGGAGGCGCGGACTCGCCCGTGTGCCTGCCCCTGCGTAGATAGCCAGCCACCCGCTCTCGCCGATGAGAAACGGATTTTCACAAAGCCCTGTAGGGTGAAATAGGTCCTGACGTGGCTCGTTGCGAAGATAGCCTTCTGTATAAGCTGTCTCCAGCATTTGGGGGCCGTCCCCTTCCACCCGCGAAAGTAAAGCGGCTGCGCTGGCTCGGCCTGTGGACCCCCACCGCCTTAGGGGCCGTCCTGCTCGCCATTACCCTGATCTCTTACCCGGCGCTCTCTCCATCAGTCGTCGTTCTGCTGGTGCTCGGGATCAGCGCGGCGGGAGCCGTCCTGTTTGGCTGGTTCTGGTTCGTGTTCGCTCAAATCCTTTGGCGGGAAGAGGACACGCTTGAGCCCGCCGGAGAGGGCGATACCATTTCGCCGACGGTGTCATCAACTCCGGTTCAGAACGAGCTGATCTTCAACGCGACTGACGAGGGAATATATGGGTTGGATCTGGAGGGCAATGTGACATGTGTGAATCGGGCTGCGGCGAGAATGACCGGATGTGACCCTGACGAAATCATTGGCAGGCCGATGCATACGATTCTGTCCTTTTCCAAGCCAGACGGATCCTCCTGCGTCTGGGAAGAAAACCCCATCCATGAGGCGTTAAAAGAGGGAGTCGTACGGCAGGTGACAGACGAATTCTTTTTGAGAGTGGACGGAGAGAGTCTCCCCGTTGAATACACCGCGATACCCATCAGACGAGACGGGAACGTTGTCGGCGCCGTGGTCGCCTTTCGTGATGTCACCGAGCGCAAGCGGGCAGAGGAGTCGCTGCGTTGGCTCGAAAAAGCCGTCCAAACTATGCAACTCGGGGTGACGATCACGGACACCAGCGGGCAAATCCTCTACACGAATCCTGCCGAAGCAGAGATGCATGGGTATTCGGTAGGCGATTTGCTCGGCGAGGATGTGAGAGTCTTTGCCCCGAACAAGCTCTGGAAACCGATGGCTTTAGAGCAGATTAAGGCCATGAAGACGTGGAAACGGCAGAGTCTCAACATCCGAGACGACGGCACGCTGTTCCCCGTACACCTGATGTCCGACGTCGTCACGAACGCGGCTGGAGAACCCATCGGTATCGTGACGAGTTGTGAGGACATCACCGACCGCAAGCGGGTGGAGGAAGAACTACGGACGCGGGCGTACCAGCTCGAGCGCCTGAACACGATAGGCGTCGCGTTGACGTCTATGTTGGATTGCCATGCTGTGTTACAGACCATTGCCGAAGAAGCCCAGACCCTCATGCAGGCGAAGCTCGTGCTCGTTGCGGTACCCGACGAGCCGTATCTGCGCGTGGAGGCAGTAGCTGGCGACGATCAGGGCTTTACGAAGGACCTCCGCATTTCCCTGGATCCGACCTCTCCCTTGGGACAAGGGCCAACCCGGAAGGCCTTCGGCAGCAAAGCCTCAGTTGCTGTTGAAGATATGCTCGAGGACCCGTCCTGTGCTCCTTGGAGGCACGAAGCCAGTCGGTTGGGGATACGGTCAATGGTTGTTGTGCCTCTCCTGTATCGGGAGGAGGTTCGCGGTTTTCTCATTGCGTATTCCGAGGTCCCTGGGCCTTCCGATGAGGGGAAGATGCAACTTTTGACCACACTGGCGAGCCAGGCAGTGATCGCCACCGAGAATGCCCGACTCTATAAGGAACTCTGGCAGGCAGCCCGGCAGTTGGAGGCCAGAGTGGAGGAACGAACCCGGGAACTTCACACGGCGAACGTCCAGCTGGAAGAAGCGAGGTGTCAGGCCGAGAAGGCCTCAAGTCATAAGTCGGAGTTCCTCACCAATATGTCGCACGAGCTGCGGACCCCGTTGAATGCTATCCTCGGCTTCTCCGAGCTTTTGGCGGCCGAGAAGTGCGGCTCGCTGAACGAAAAGCAACAGCGGTACGTGAGCAACGTGCTTTCTAGCGGGCGACACCTCCTGAATCTAATCAACGACCTCCTCGATCTTTCCAAGGTTGAAGCGGGGAAGATTGAGATTCATCGGGAGGATCTCCCCTTGAGAGGGGCCCTGGAAGAGGTGTTGAACCTCGTGAATTGGGAAGCCGCGAAGAAAGACCTAGCCATGAGTCTCACTGTCGATCAGGGCCTCCCCAGCATATCCGCGGATCCGATTCGGTTCAGACAGATTCTCTACAACCTCCTCTCCAACGCCGTGAAATTCACCTCGAATGGAGGGAACATCATGGTCTCCGCCCGATGCATTCGGGGTTCAGCGTTCAGGGTTCAGGGATCGGAGGAGACTGACCATGAACCACGCGGAGATTTCGTTGAAATCCAGGTAAAAGATACGGGGATCGGGATCGCGGCCGATGATGTTCCAAAGTTGTTCCAACCCTTTACACAGCTCGAGCCTGTGCTGTCGAAAGTGCACCAAGGAACTGGCCTCGGCCTGGCACTGACGAAGCGGCTGGTGGAGCTTCACGGGGGTCAGATCCGGGCCGAATCCGAAGGGCAGGGTCGGGGAAGTACCTTTGCAGTACAGCTCCCTCTCAGACCGGAATAGGGCTTGACAATCATTGGGAAAATGATAGATTACGTCTTGTACCGTCCAGTCGGTACAGAATAAGGGGTGAAAATGCAGCGTCAGACGGTCAGAGGAACGAGGACCAAAGACCGGGTCATTGAGGCTGCCTTTCAACTGATCCATCGGCAGGGGTTTCACAACACGAGCCTGGAAGACATCCTGCGGCAGAGTGGTGTCGGGAAGGGAAACTTTTATCACTACTTCAAGAGCAAGGACGACCTGGGGTATGCGATCTTGGATCGCCTCGCCCTTTGGGCGACGGACGAGCTGGGGCGCAAGGTGTTCGCCAGCGGTGGGGATCCGGTGGAAGAGATCTTCCACCTCTTGGACCACATCGCTCTTATCCAGCGGCAGGCGATGTGCGTGGGGGGGTGCCCTCTCGGGAATCTCGCCCTTGAGATGAGCGATATCCACGATGGGTTTCGTCGCCGGATTGGGGAGATCCTCGCGGGCTGGCGGGATCACATTTCAGAGGCCATCACGAGGGCCCAGGACCGGGGACAATTGGCCCGAAACGTGCAAACGCAGCGCTTGGCCGAGTTCATCATCGCAGGTATCGAGGGAGCGATTCTATCGGCCAGGGTGCACAAGGACCCCTCGATCCTTGATGGCTGCTTCGACGAGCTCAAGACACATGTGGGGATGTACCGGCCGGAATGATGATTGACTCGTAGTGGTCAAATTAAACTACATTACGAGGTGAGGAAGGACAAAATGGCAACCATTGTGGAATATAATGATAAGCAGCAGCCGCTCAACATGTATCCAAAGCGCATTGTTTCGCCCGTCCAGGCAAAGGCCTGTTGTGCCCGGAAAATGGAGCAGATTGGCGGAATAGAGCGCGAGGGAGAGCGGTCTTATTTTTATCGTCGGTGCAAGATGTGCGGGTACACCGTCCGTCACTTCCTCTCTGCCCCGCCGCCTGATCGGCCGAGCGGTCAGTGGGAAGACGGCTCAACAAAGTCACTCCTCAAGCTGGTCGGGTAAGGGGCTTTTTGCCCGAATTTCGACGGTAATTTTGGCTGGAAGTCATTCCACCCCCCACAGCGTACCACGAAGCCACCTAGAGTCAGCGGTCTGCATAGCTGGTCCCTGACACTAGCAGTCCTCAAGCCGTTTCTCCAAAAGCTTGACCCATCGCGAAACGATGTCGTGGCGTTTGCCAGACGGTTTGGCCGCCAGATATACCTGGAGTTCTGCCCGTGCTTTCTCATACCAGGAGCGACAGTTCGGAACGCTGTCCCCCATAGCCTGGTAAGCAACCCCCAGATGGTAGTGGGCTTCAGGATAGTCTGGTCGAAGCTTCACCGCGGCTTCCAAAATTTCGATTTCTTTTTGCAACAGTTCCCCCCGCCTGTCTCGATAGGCAACCCCGAGGTTAATATGGGTGGGGAGGTCGGTTGGGTCGAGGCGGAGAACCTCCTGAAAGGTCTGGATCGCCTGCTCAACCCGCCCGGAACGATGATAGAGCAGGCCGAGGTTAAACTGGGCCGTCTCGTGGTCAGGGGCAATCTCGATCACCGTGCGGTACTCTCGGATCGCCTCGTCGAGTTGGTCATCCAAGGCATACAGCTGCCCGAGCTCGAAGTGAGCGCTGACATCTCGAGGATACTTGGCTACGTGTTTTAAGAGTTCTTGCCTGCGACGGGCGCGCTGCTCTTGGAAGATCCGTAGCAGCCTTTCCCGCTGCCCCTCCTCTTGGGGAGCGGGGTGAAGCAAGGCCGGCCAAGAGGCAACAAGGACTAATCCAGCAAGCCCGAGAATGCGGAGAAAGCCTATTCCCGTGTAGAGGACGACCCGCATATTTGTTGAGACTTCCAATTGTTTAGGCTTTCAAGGTGTTAACTGGAGGTATCATATCGGCGCGTCCCAGAGATAGCAAATCTATTGACAGCACGCAAGCGAGTGTAGTATGTACCGGCCGACTAAAAGCGACGCGGGAGGGATGATGCCCTTTATCGCTGACCTACACCTCCACTCCAGGTACAGTCGGGCAACGAGCCGCGAGATGGAGGTAGAGTCGCTGGCACGTTGGGCGCGGAAAAAGGGAATTGCCCTCCTCGGGACCGGGGATTTTACCCATCCGACCTACTTCGCTGAACTCAAGGCCACGCTGACGCCGGCAGAGCCTGGGCTCTACCGGCTCAAGAAGGGTGACCAGAGCACCCGCTTTATCCTTCAGGTAGAAATCTCTAACATCTACCATGAGGGTGGACGGCTTCGAAAGATCCATACCCTCCTCTACGCTCCTTCGTTGCAAGCGGCAGAGCGACTGAACGCCGGACTCGCCCGACGTGGAAATCTCCTCTCCGATGGGCGCCCCACCTTTGGTTTTTCGGTTAAAGAGCTCTGTCGAATCGTCTTTGATCTCTCTCCCGACTCGGTCTTAATTCCAGCCCATGCCTGGACCCCGTGGTTCTCTGTTTTTGGTTCGCAGTCGGGGTTTGATTCCCTCCGGGAGGCCTTCGACGGTTACGCAGACCGTATCTTCGCGATTGAAACGGGGCTCTCGTCGGACCCGGCGATGAACTGGCGACTCAGTGCCTTGGATGGAATCACGCTGATGTCCAACTCCGACGCGCACTCCCCCTCGCGCCTTGGGCGGGAGTGTAACGTCTTTGCTCGTCCCCTCGATTACTGGGAGCTGTGGGAGGCGGTTCGGACCCGAGATCGCGGACGGTTCTTGTACACCGTGGAATTCTTCCCCGAGGAAGGGAAATATCATCTGGATGGACACCGGGCCTGTGGCGTCCGCACGACACCAACAGAAACTCGGGCCTGCGGTAATTGCTGTCCTGTCTGCAGCCGTCCTTTGACCGTCGGGGTATTGCATCGGGTGGAAGATCTTGCAGATAGCCCCCCCGGGCGGACCCCTCAAGGAGCGGTACCGTTCAAGAATCTCGTTCCACTCGAAGAGATCATTGCCTCCGCGATAGACCAGCGGGTTGGCACAGTGGCAGTGCGACAGGAATACGATCGGCTCGTTGCGGCCGGCCAAAGTGAGTTTGCCATCCTTTTGGACCTCGGCCGGGAGGAACTCAAGTCCTTTGTCTCACCCAAAATACTGGAAGCGATCGTCCGGGTTCGGGAGGGACGCCTGACGATCGTGCCGGGGTACGATGGAGTGTACGGGACGATCACGATATTCGGAGACGAGCTGCCGGAGGCATCGTCCCTGCCGCGAGCGGCTCAGGCGCAGCTCTTTTGAGGAGTAAAGTCATGGCTAAGTCGAAGAAAAGGGTAAAAAGGAGAGTAACAGCCAAGGGGAAGAGAAGAGCCGCCAAGCCTGCGGCGAGACGGAAGAAAACGGCGACAAAGACGAAGAAAAAAGTCAAACCGAAGCGGAAGGTGGCTCGCGCCAAGAAGAAGCGGGCGGGAAAGGCTGCGGCGGCAGTGACGGCGAGGCTTACGCAACAGCTGCAACGGTGGCAAGCGCTTCACGCGGAGCTCCAGGAACAGATCAGGGCCAAGGAGAACACCATCGCCATGCAGATGCAAGAGATCATGGAGCTGAAGAGAGACCTGGAGCAGCTGTCGTTTCCGTCCGTACAGTAAGTCCTCACAAGAGCTCTCTCACGAACCGTGACGGGAAAGCCCATCCGATCTCGGACTTCTTTCAGGGTTTGCCCTCTCTCCTCCTGCGTTTCCCATCCTTTCTTTGTCTCGGTATGTTTGAGCCATTAGCTCCTTTCTTGGGAATGGTCTCACCCGTATGCTACAGTGAGTTCGGCCCACTTCCCCTCTCCTGATCCGGAGGTATCGTGAAGCCGAGATTCCTTGACCTCACCGGGCGGGAACGATGGTTGGTGACCGCCGGGGTGATGGTTGGGATCTTCCTTGGGGCGATGGAGTCCACGGTCGTGGCCACCGCTATGCCCACAGTCGTGGCCAGCCTGGGTGGCCTCGAGGTATATAGCTGGGTCTTCTCGAGCTACCTGCTTACTTCCACCGTGACCGTCCCGCTCTGGGGGAAGCTTTCCGATTTGTACGGTCGCCGCCGTTTTTATCTTTTCGGGATTGGTCTCTTCCTCCTTGGATCCGTGGCCTGCGGGCTTTCCCAAACCATGACCCAGCTGATCTTTTTTCGGGGGGTGCAGGGCCTCGGCGCCGGCGCCGTGCTTCCTTTGGGCCTCACCATCATCGGTGACATTTACCCGTTGGAGGCGCGCGCCCGAATGCAGGGACTGTTTAGCGGCGTGTGGGGGGTGGCCAGCATCGTCGGCCCCTTCCTAGGCGGCCTCCTCACCGATTATGTCTCGTGGCAATGGGTCTTCTTTGTGAACGTGCCGGTGGGCATCATCGCCTGCATTATGATCGGCCGCTTTCTTCGAGAACCGGAGAGCGACCGCTCGAATTCGGAGAGCGTGGATTTCCTTGGGGCGACGGTCCTGATTTTGACCTTGGTATTCTTGCTTCTGGGCGTGATGGAAACCGGCTGGACCGGCCAGGCGCGGCTGGGTCTCCTGGTGGGGGCATTCATCGGTTTGATCGTGTTTGGCCAGATCGAGCACCGCGCGGAAGATCCGATAATCCCGTTGAGCCTCTTTGGGAACCGGATGTTCCTGGCCTCATTTGTCACCGGGCTCTTGGCCGGGATGGCCATGTTTGGGGCCATTACCTTTATCCCCCTCTTTGTCCAGGCGATCCGCGGCACCGATGCGACGGGAGCGGGGAGCGTCTTGACCCCGTTCATGCTCGCCTGGGTCTCCTGTTCGATATTGGGAGCACGCCTTCTGCTCCACCACAGGGTCCGGGCCATTGTCCTCACGGGGGGCGTGGCCCTGACCGTCGGATTTCTCCTCTTTTTGCGGCTAGGGATCGCGAGTACTCGGGGGGAGGTCATGGTGGGGATGACGTTGGGGGGTGCGGGGATGGGCTTGATGATGGCTCCGCTGCTCATTGCAGTGCAAAACACAGTCGCCCGGGACCAACTGGGGGTGGCCACGTCGGTGACCATGTTTTCGAGAACGGTTGGGGGAGCCATTGGAGTCGGCCTCTTGGGGGCTGTCATGACGTGGATCCTACGCGGGGAGCTTGTGAAACTTGCAGCCCAGACGAATGAGGTGAAGTTACGGGCCTTGGTCGAAAATCCGGAGGTCCTTCTGCAACCGGCGGTGCGGGCGGAACTCCCTCCGTTCCTCCTCACCGGGCTGCGCGAGGCATTGGCCCATGCGCTTCATGGAGTTTTTCTGGTGGGATTCGTTGTCGCCGTCCTGGCGCTGATCTCCGTTTTTCTCCTTCCAGAGGGATTTGCCCGGGATCATACCCTTTCGGATGGCACCCCGATTTCGCGGGGAACGTGAGGTGCAAGGAGAAGCTTCCGACTGGAAAGAGGCTGGATTGGTCGTGGCAGTGGTGGACAGGATTTGCTGCGTGCAAGGTGGTCAGCTTTACGAGGTCGCCCGTCGACGCAGCCTCGTGCTTACCCTCTGCATGCATGAGGGACATCTATATGATGCGGGTCGATACGCCCAAGTCTACGATACGGTTTCAGACACCAAGGTGGCCGACCGACCGGAGTGGATCTTGAGCCTCTGTTCCCATCGGGGGGTGCTCTATGATGGCGGAAACTACTGCAGCGTCCATGAGACTGTCACAGGGCGAGAGGTCGCCGCGCGCCAGGGGGCAATCCATACCTTGTGTCCCCTGGGGGAGACGCTTTACGACGGCGGCAATTACCCCGCCATCTATGAAACCCTGACTGGCCGGGAGGTGGGAAGGCGTCAGGAGGAGGTCTTGACCCTCGTTGCCCATGGGGAAGCCCTCTTTGATGGAGGAGGAGACGGACGTATCATTGAAACGCTGACCAGCCGAGAGGTCGCCACACGCGAAGACTCGGTCCTCACGCTATGCACCCATGAGGGCCAGCTCTACGATGGGACATCGGCAGGGCTGATCTCTGAGACCCTGACCCAACGGAACGTTGCGGACCGCGATTTTCCTGTTACCGCCATGTGTTCCCACCGGGACCGCCTCTATGATGGAGGTCCGTATGGCTTTATCTACGAAACGCTGAAAGGCCGCATGGTGGTAGGGGGGATCAAGGCAGTAACCGCTATGGCCAGCGTCCCGCCCCACCTGTTCCAAGCGCTGTGGTCTCGCGCGCAAAATCATTGATGACCGAGGACCGACGACCGTCATTAGGCATCGGTTAACGGTCATCGAGCTGTGGTGGTGGCATGGGTTTTGCTCCCGATTCCTCCAAGCGGTGCTGCGGAGGCCCTGGAAGAGGGAATGGAAGAGCGGAGGCGACATCGCCGCTACACCTATGACGGGTCTGTGACCTACCGACGACTCGGCCCGGACACGACCGGTCGGATTCGCAATCTGAGCGAAGGCGGCCTGCTGGTCGAGCTGCCGGAGCTCTGTTCGCCCGGAACGGCCCTCGATCTTGTTATCTCCGCGGGTGACCGGACGGTCCGCGCCGAAGTCGAAGTCGCCTGGTCGCAGGAGCTGCCAGTCACCCCTGCAGGCGCGTACCGGCATGGGGTCAAGTTTACCCGCTTCGAGCTGCAGGACCGGTTGACCTGGGCGGTCTTCATCGCCAAGGCCTTCGGTGGATAGCGCTAATCCTTTCCCCTTCGACCAGTTCTGGATCGCCCGCCTTGTCCGATGACCGACGACCGCAGAGCGATGACAGACAAGCGGCGACCGTCGTCGGTTAGCTGCCTCCCTCCCTTGACTCTCTCTTGGACGCATGGTATAGAAAGATGCTGCACAACCAGGATTGCTGAGAACACGAGGTAGAAGTGAGGTGAAATCATGACCGAGCTCGAAGAAAAGGAGCCGTTCCAACGCATCGACGTGGAGCAGGCCAAAGCGCTGATCGAACAGGGATGCCAAGTCATTGATGTCCGAGAACCCTTCGAATGGGAGCAGGGCCGGATTCCCAAGGCTATCCACATCCCGCTGAACACCCTGCTAGCACGGGCTGCCGAGTTGCTCACCGACGACAAAATCATTTTTGTCTGCGCCGAGGGTGTCCGGAGCGCAGTGGCCTGTGAGGTTGCCGCGGCGGTCGGGCGGTCCGATCTGTACAATATGGAGGGTGGTACGGTCGCCTGGGCCAGGGAAGGCAATCCATTAGATAAGTAGCTTTCGGGTCCACCCTTTCCCCTCGCCATCTTTCCTTGACTGCAACGTCCGTACGGAGAAAATTGGGGGCGACGCCTGTCCTCCTTTTGTCAGCATCGTGAGGAGATCGGCATGGAGCTTTACAACGTTATTGTCCTTGGTTCGGGTCCGGCGGGCTACACCGCGGGTCTCTACGCGGCCCGAGCCAATCTGAAACCGCTGCTCATCGCTGGGGCGCAACCGGGCGGGCAGCTCACCACAACCACGATGGTGGAGAACTATCCCGCCTTCCCTGATGGGATCATGGGGCCGCAGCTCATGGAGGAGATGCAAAAGCAAGCGGAGCGGTTCGGGACGACGGTTCTCCAACGGGAAGCCACCAAGGTGGATCTCGGGATGCGACCCTTTACCGTCGAGGCTGAGGGAGAGACCTTTCAATGCCGGACCCTCATCATCGCCACTGGGGCTTCTCCCAATCTGCTGGGCCTCGAGGCGGAACAGCGGTTCATGGGGCGAGGGGTCTCGACCTGCGCCACGTGTGACGGGTACTTCTTTAAGGATCAAGAAGTCGTCGTGGTGGGGGGCGGGGACTCGGCCATGGAAGAGGCCCTGTATCTCTCCAAGCTTTGCAGCAAGGTCACGGTGGTCCACCGGCGGGATAAGCTCCGGGCCTCCAAGATCATGCAGGAACGGGCCCTTGCGAACCCCAAGATTGCCTTTCAATGGCAAAGCAAGATTACCGATATCCTGGGAGACGAGACAAGCGGGCTCAAAGGAATCCGTCTCCAAAGTCTCAAGACCGATGCGCTGACCAACTTCTCCACCAACGGAGTTTTCATCGCCATCGGGCATAGCCCGAATACGGCTCTCTTTGTGGGGCAGATCCACATGGACGAGCGGGGTTATATCATTACCGAGAATGGGACCAAGACTAGCGTCCCAGGTGTATTTGCCGCCGGGGATGTCCAGGATCATGTTTATCGCCAAGCCGTCACTGCTGCCGGGAGTGGTTGTATGGCGGCGATGGACGTCGAGCGGTTTCTAGAGACCGAGGGGGGCTGAGAACGCTCTTTTCAATGAGAGATCGATGGCGACGCTCCTCCAGATTGTCCTGGATGAAGCAGATCGGACAGCCGCCCTCGAGGTCACCCGCCAGCTCGCGGACCTGATCGATGCTGTCGAACTTGGTCCCCAGGTGCTCCGGGTTGAAGGTCTCACCTTCGTATCGGCGGTGCGCGACACGACGCCGAATCGACCGGTCATCTGCTGGGTTGAAACCGAAGCCGAGGCTGAGACGCTGATTGCGCTCGGGGTGGAAGGGCTGACGATCCCTGCCACTCTCTCGGATGAGGTGCTCTGCGCCATCATCGCACGGGGCCGGGAGGCAGGTCGTCGGCTCCTGCTCGATCTGATGAGCGTTTCTGACCCCGTTTCACACGAGGCGCGTTTCAGGAAGCTCAAGCCGGATCTTTTGAAGGTCCCCGTGAATGCAAACATCCGTCACGTGCTGACCAGGCTGCGTCTCCTCGAAATCCCACTTGGTTTCAGCGGCCAGTGGAGTGTGGCCCAGGTCCCGTGGCTCCTCCTGTACCGACCGGTCGCCTTGATAGCCGGCTCGACGGTCACCGCCGCACCCGAGCCGAGACGGATCGCCGAAGGCATTCGTGCCAGGATGGCGGTGACCCCCATGATGAGCGGGTTCTACTAGCGATCAGTCGTCAGCAGTCAGCTGTCGGCAGACAGTCAAGAAGTCGGGGACAGACGAATGGAGTGGTGGCTGACTACTGATAGCTGACAACGGAGCGCGTTTATCCAACGGTGATGAACTGGGTAAAGCTGGAAGAGCGGCAACGTTTCTCGCCAGAGAAAATGGTCAAGGCAGGTCTCTTTGACACCGGCCGTTTCTTCTGCGATCTCTACTGCTTCGAACCGGGACAGCTCCAGAAGCCTCATTCGCATTCCGATTCCGATAAGATCTATGTGGTCTTGGAAGGGCAGGGGCGATTCCGGGTCGGGGAGGAGGAACAAGATTTCGGGGTGGCCACCGCGATCCTCGCCCCCGCCGGAGTGGAGCACGGGGTGGTCAATCTCGGCCCGGGTCGTTTGGTGGTTTTAGTTTTCATGGCACCGAAACCTGAGCATTGAACAGAAGGCTCGCTGACTCAGGGAATCCTTGGCCTTCATAAGCGCTTATCGGACCACAGCTGACTATTCAGGTTTGCCATGACGGTGCTCTTGGTGCATTACCACGAGATCGCCCTGAAGGCCAGAAACCGGCCCCTCTTTGTGAACCAGCTCGTCCGTAACTTGCGAAGGGCCACTGCCGGTCTCCCGGTAAGTCGTATCGGGAAGCTTCCGGGCCGCATCCTGCTGGAGCTTGCCTCGGAAGAGGCGGCCAAGGAGGTGGTGAAGCGAATTCGACATGTCTTTGGCGTGGCCAACTGTTGTTCAGCTGTTCGGTGCGCGTTAGAGCTTGAGGCCGTGAAGGAGACAGCCGCCAAGGCCCTCACCGGGCGCTCCTTTCAATCCTTCCGGGTGACAGCCCGTCGAGCCCACAAATCTTTTCCCTTGACCTCTCCACAGCTCAACGAGATTCTGGGCACCTTTGTGCTGGAACGCTTTCCGGCCAGGGTCAACTTGAAACACCCTGAACTCACCCTCTTTGTGGATATTCTGCCGAAGGAAGCTTTCGTCTATCTGGAAAAGGTTCCTGGGCCGGGTGGGCTGCCGGTTGGAGTCGCGGGGCGGGTTATGGCCCTGCTCTCCGGGGGGATAGATTCCCCTGTGGCTGCTCATCGAATGATGCGCCGGGGATGTCTGGTCAGCTTTGTCCACTTTCACGGAGCACCGTTCTTGGACCGTCGGACCCAAGAGAAGACGAGAGAGATTGTCCAGCTTCTCACGCGCTTTCAATACACCTCTCGACTCTACCTGGTTCCGTTCGGCGAGGTTCAGCAGGAGGTAGTGGTGAATACCCGTGCAGCGTACCGCGTGCTGCTCTACCGGCGGTTGATGGGCCGGATCGCCGAGCACATAGCGGGTCTTGAAGGAGCCAAGGCAGTGGTCACGGGCGAGAGTCTGGGACAGGTGGCCTCGCAGACCCTAGAAAGCCTGACGGTGATCGAGGAGGCTGTACAACTCCCCGTGCTCCGCCCCCTGATCGGACTGGACAAAGCGGAGATCTCCGAGCAAGCCAAGGCGATCGGCACCTATGAGATCTCCATTCAGCCGGATCAGGACTGCTGCAGCCTCTTTGTCCCCCGCCATCCGGCCACCCGGGCAACGATGGAGGACATCGCAAGAGCGGAGCTGACCCTTGACCTCGACCGCCTGGTGAAGGCCTGCGTAGAGCAGGCAGAATTGGAAGTGTTCACCTACCCGAAGGTCCCATGAGCAAGGCCGACCTCCGGCAGCGGGTCTGGACTCTGTTGACCGAGAAGGAGGTCACTCGGTTTCCGGGAGCGGTCGGACGTATCCCAAACTTTGTCGGAGCAGAGGTGGGGGGCCGGAGAAGGTCGGGGCGATTCCGGTCTTAAATCGGCTCAAGCGAGAGCGGGGTCTGGAAAGGAAGAGCAGATGAAAAAGGCCTTGATCGTGCTGGCCGCTCTTGGGATTGGGCTCCTTATAACGGCCGGTGTGGTGGGGTTTTTAGCCCTCTTTGGTAAGCTGCCGCTCCACGTGCACATCGCCTTGGCCATGCTTGGAGCGATTCTTTCTATCGCGGCGAATGTCGGATTCATCATTCATCTCATCTCCCAAAAGGAGTGAGGGAACTTCCCCGTCCGTTTCACCGTTTGTCTTCATGTCCCCCCTTGGGTTCCCTTCATCCTGCCGCGGATCCACTCTTCAAACGGCGTTGGCTCTCTGAGGAGGGGGACGAATTCTCCGTCGGCGTACCGGTGGTTCAGGACCACGGGGATCCAGCGGATCCAGTCTTCGCGGTCGGAGATCGTTTGGGCCTTCAAGGTCCTGGTTTCCATGTCCATCTTAAAGCCATTGGGGATCGCTGACAGCATCTCAAAACCCTCTTGGGATATGGGGGCACAGTGGGGCCCGAGCGGGATGTCCGAGCGCTCCTTGGAAAAGCCTTGGATTGAACCGTCATCGGTGTAATACACGTAAGGCATAGAGACTCCAGGCGAAAGGGCTAGGTTACCTCGCTGGCGATCTCGATCTTGGCCCCCCCCTTCAGCTCCTGGACCCAACTCGCCCAGATCCGCCGCCGCTTTTCTGCAAGGAGCTGCTGCATCCAGGTGGACTTTTCCTTTTCAAAGGTCTCTCTACTCGCGGCTTCTCTGTCCAGGAGGTGGATCAGAAAAAGGGATTTTTGTCCCTCGACCACGGGGCTGAGTCCCCCCGCCTTCAAACGGAGGATGGCGAGGTGAAAGGCGCGGACATCCGAGGGATCGACGACGGCCTCGCCGAAGGCGAGAGGTTTTGGCCGTTCCATCTTCAGGCCTGAATTTTGCAGGAGTTTTTCAGCGGGGGTTCCCTTCTGGCCAGCTTGGACTTGGAGCTTTTCGAGGCGCGCCCTGTTCTCCTCGGACCGGGGGAGGCTGACATAAGCCACACGAGCTTTCTCTTTTGCAGTCCGGAAGGCCTCCCACGCCTCAGCCTCCGAAACTTTGGCAGCCGCTTGAACAAGTGTGGCCAGCTTCTGGCGGAGGAGATCCTCGCGAACACTCTGTTCGTATCGCTCGGGGGTCAAGCCATTAGCCTCCAGCAGTCCACGATAGCGTTCTGGGTTGAATTTCCCCTCTTCGGCGAAGAGGGGGTTTTCCATGACCGCAGCGGCCAACTCGTCGCGGGAGACGGTGAGCCCATGTCGCTCTGTCGCCTGGAGGAGGAGCCGAGCGGTGATGAGGCCATCCAGGACTTGGTGACGAATCCCCAGGTCGCGGACCAGCTCCTCTTTCCACTGATCACCATAGATCCGGCGAAGGGTCTCCACCTGCTGGCGATAGGCCTGTCGGAACTCCTGCCAAGAGATGCGTTCCCCGTTCACGGTGGCGGCCACCCCAGCACTGCCGCCGGCACCGGGACCGGCAGACTGCATCCCGTAGACCACGAAGATGGACACGATGAAGGCGGCAATTACGAGCCAAAGAGTAATGCTCAGGGATTTCAGATTGTCGCGCATGGTGCGAAGCATGGTTTCTCCTTTACGAACGCTTTGCGTTGCTGAAAAGGATACCCAATGGACCGGTTGACCCGCAACCATTTTTTCCGTCCCCGGTCGCCACAAGTGCTGAAAACCACTTGTTTTTGCAGGCCAGGTATGTTACTGATCTATTCACATTTGGAGCGCGAGGGAATCATCGCGCGGTAGGGGAAAGGAGCAAACCTATGCTGATGGATTGGATCTACGGCATGTTTTCTAACGATCTGGCCATTGACCTCGGAACCGCCAACACACTGATCTACGTGCGGGGGAGAGGGATCGTCCTGTCCGAGCCTTCAGTGGTGGCGGTCAAGAAGGGATCGAACACCGTCCTCAAGGTGGGAAAAGAGGCGAAGGAAATGGTGGGCCGGACCCCAGCTTCCATCATCGCTATTCGGCCACTGCAGGATGGGGTGATTGCTGATTTTGATACCACTGAGCAAATGATTCGGGCGTTCATCGTCAGGATCCACAACCGGAAAGCGCTTGTTCGCCCCCGGATCGTGATCGGGATCCCGTCTGGGATTACCCAGGTGGAGAAGCGTGCGATTCGGGACTCGGCAGAACAGGCGGGGGCTCGAGAGGTCTACCTGATTGAGGAGCCCATGGCGGCCGCTATCGGGGCGGGTCTTCCGGTGCAGGAGCCTTCGGGGAATATGATCGTCGACATTGGTGGTGGGACCACTGAGGTCGCGGTGATCTCCCTCGCCGGAATCGTTTACAGTCAGTCCATCCGCATCGCCGGGGACGAGATGGATGAAGCCATCATCCAGTACCTCAAGCGGAAGTTTAACCTCCTCGTGGGGGAGCGAACCGCGGAGAACATCAAGATCCAGGCCGGCTCGGCATATCCCTTCGATGAACCGCGCAGGATGGATATCAAGGGGCGCGACCTGATGGACGGGATTCCCAAGACCATTACGATCACCGACAGCGACATTCGGGAAGCGCTGCACGATCCCATTTACGCCATCGTCGATGCGGTAAAGACCGCCCTGGAACGGACCCCCCCGGAATTGGCGGCGGACATCGCCGAGCACGGGATCGTCATGACCGGCGGCGGAGCCCTCCTCCAAGGCCTCGATACCCTCATCGGCCTTGAGACGCACCTCAAGGTGAGCATCGCCGAGGACCCCCTCTCCTGTGTGGCTCTCGGGGCTGGCAAGGTCTTGGACGAGTTGGACCTCTTGAAATCAGTCTGTCTAGAAAATTAGGGCGTCCCAGCCGGGGCCTACTACCGACGAAAGCGTTGGAGGGTACGATGGTCCTTCGCCTGCTCGCGAGGTATCGCCGGACAGTTGTCCTTGGGAGTGCCATCCTCCTCTCCTTTCTCCTCATGAGCATGGAGGTGCGCCGTGAAGGGCACCTCACCCCTTTCCTCAAACGGGCCCTGCTCGAGTCGGTCAGTCCGTTCCTGAAGGCCACGACATACCTCAAGGATACCGTCGCGGAAACCTGGAACAGCTATGTGGACCTCCGGTCGATCCGCCAAGAGAATCTGCGTCTCAAGGCGGAAATCGAAACGTACCAAGCTCGACTGAGGAATTTGGAGGAGGCCCACCGAGAAAATCAACGCCTCAATACCCTCTTGGACCTGCGAGAGCGCGAGCCCTTTCGCTTTGTGGCAGCCCGCGTCGTGGGGCGAGATACCACCAACTGGTTTCATAGCCTCATCCTCGACCAGGGCTCCCGCCATGGGATCAAACGGCACATGGCGGTCGTTGCCCCAGAGGGCCTGGTTGGCCAGGTGGTGGAGGACGGCCCCTTGAGCGCGCGCGTCCAACTCATTACCGATCCCGTGAGTTCAGTTGGGGTGTTGCTGCAAACCGCGCGGGTCACGGGATTGTTAGTGGGAGCCCAATTTGGCCGTCTGCGGATCAGGTACCTCCCCATCCGGGCCGAGGTAGGGGTCGGTGAGATCGTGATGACCTCCGGTCTCGGCGGCGTGTATCCCAAAGGGATTCTAGTGGGGAAGGTCGTGAGTGTCGATAAGCGGAGTGGAGCTCTCTTTCAGGAGGCCACCGTCGAGCCCAGCATCGATTTTTCCCGCTTGGAAGAGGTCCTGCTCATCGCCGGAGAGCGAGCCGATCTCTCCCGGTCTCAGCGGAGCGAGGAGTGATCTGGCTTGTCGGCGGGCTCGTCGGGGTTGTCATTCTCCAAGCGACGGTGACCCCCATCCTGCAGATCGGTGGGATCCGCCCCGACCTCTTCCTCCTCCTGCTCTATCTGGGAAGCATGAAGATGACTCGCGTTCAGGCCTGCGTGGGAGGATTCTTGCTCGGCCTCTACCAGGATGCCCTCTCCGGCGCTCCGTTGGGACTAAACGCCTTCACGTTGAGCCTCTTGGGATACCTGCTGGTTCGGTTGTGGGAGGAGCTCGAGGAGACACGACTCATCCCGCACCTGTTGCTCATCTTTCTTACCGGCCTCTGTGCGGGCCTCTTGACGTTGGGAGCTCTGGTCTCCTTGGGGATGGAGCTGAACCTGGGCCAGTCCCTCCTCTGGATTATCCTACCCCAAACGGTCTACACCACGGCGGTCGGCGGTCTTCTCCTTTTCGGCACCAGGCTGGGGCGGGTGCTGGAGGTCAGGTTGTGACACGGCCGTGGCAATCCCCTACTCCGCTGATCCAGCAAAAGATTCGGTGGACGGTCCTTCTGGTGACGGTGATTTTTGTCCTGCTCTTGTTGCGGCTCTGGTATCTCCAGGTGCTGGAGGGGCAGTACTATGCCACGCTGTCCGCGAGCAACCGGCTCCGCCTCCGCACGGTCGAGGCACCGCGAGGATTCATGCTCGACCGGTTTGGCGAGGTCGTAGTGGAGAATCGCCCCTCGTTTGACGTGTATGTGATTCCGGCGGCGGTCCCGGATCTTGACGAGGCCACACAGACTATTGGGGCTGTTCTCGGGCAGTCATCTCAGGAGATCGCCGACAAGATTCGAGGGGGGCGGGGCCAGCCGTATCAACCGGTTCTGTTGGCGCCTGAGGTCAATGAACAAACGATGGTCGCTCTCGAAGAGCGGAAGGCGGATCTGCCCGGCGTGAGCCTACGCGTGCGCCCACTCCGCTCTTATATAGACGGTGGCATCGCCGCCCACCTCCTCGGATATGTAAGCGAGGTGAACCAAGAGCAGCTCCAGCAGGAGGCGTATCGGGACTTTCGTCCCGGAGATACCGTGGGGCAGGCAGGGGTGGAACAGCGATTGGATTCCTTTGTCAGAGGAATCGATGGCTGGGAGGAGGTTGAAACGGACGCCCAAGGGCGGTTGGTCCGCCTCGTGGATCGCCTCGAGCCGCAATCCGGCTTCAATCTCGTTCTGACCCTCGACAAAGAACTCCAGATGGCCGCGGAGAAGGCTTTTGCTGGAAAACGCGGGTCCGTGGTAGCCATGAACCCCCGAACCGGCGAGATCTTGGTGTGGGTCAGTCAACCGGCCTACGATCCGAACCTGTTTGCCCAGCGACTGAGTCGCGAGACCTGGGAAGCGCTGATCAACGATCCCACGCATCCTCTCCAGAATCGTCCCCTGCAGGCGCAGTATCCCCCCGGATCGGTTTTTAAATTGGTGATCATGGCCGCGGCGTTAGAGTCCGGGGCAGTGACGCCAGAAACGGTTTTCTATTGTTCCGGACAGTTCACGCTGGGCCGCACGACCTTCGACGATTGGAAGGAAGAGGGACATGGCCAGCAAGACCTCATGCAAGGCATTGCGAACTCGTGTAACGTCTATTTCTACCAGACCGCACTGAAAGCCGGGATCGACGCCATCGTGCGGGTGGCCCGCGAGTTTGGGCTAGGCCAGAAGACGGGGATCGGTTTGGGCGATGAGGCGGAAGGGCTGATCCCCACGCCGGCATGGAAACAAGAAGTCGTGAGGGAGCCCTGGTATCCTGGGGACACCGTCATCACTGGAATCGGCCAGGGAATGATTCTGGTCACGCCGTTGCAGGTGGTGCGAATGGTATCGGCCATTG
>JBFHXD010000023.1:0-24365 GCA_041599135.1 Methylomirabilales bacterium (SeqCode)
CAACTTCTTCCGGGCAACGACAGCCTTCTTTTTCCGGCGGACGCTCGGCTTTTCGTAATGCTCCCGCTTCCGCATTTCTGAGAGCACCCCAGCCTTCTCCACCTGCTTCTTGAAGCGCCTCAGCGCACTTTCGAAGCTCTCGTCCTCCCGGACGATAACGGTTGTCACCGCTTACACCCCCCCAACGTTGATATTTGTTTTTTAAATGGTTGCGATAGGTATAAGCTATGAGGTCTAGGAGGAATTTGTTATTATATTAGGCATAAGTCCCCCCTTGTCAAGGGCGTTTCCTCTTTCCCCTTTTTCCGCCTTTTTTATAAGATCTGGTCTTCCGTTTTCCTGCCCACCCCTGAAACTCTTTCCACAGCTCTTCTAAACCGATCCCCCGTGCCCCCAAAAGGACCATGGTATGAAACCAGAGGTCGACCACCTCGTGTACGATCTCTTCGTGTCGCCCCCCTTTGACACTCAGAACGACTTCAGAGGCTTCCTCGGCGATCTTCCTGAGGATTTTATCCTCTCCCTCCCGCAAAAGAGCGGTCACGTACGAACCTCGAGGCCGCCTCCGCTTGCGGTGCAAAATCGTCTTATAGACGGTATCAAGAACCTGGGAGGAGACACCGTAGACTGCATCGGGCCGAAACGCCTGCTCTGCTACTGGGGCGGAGGAGCTCAGATTCCCCTTGACCCGCCGGAAGAAGCAGGAGCGATAGCCAAGATGGCAGGCGGCCACCTGCTGTTCCACCTGGAGGAGAAGGACATCGCCATCGCAGTCGAGACGGATCTCTCCAACCCGCTGCGCATGTCCCGATTCTTCTCCCTTCCTCCAGAGTCGGCCCCGCGATCGGCTGTAGTAGTGCGCAAAGCCTGTATCCACGGTCCTTCGCAGAGCTGCGCGACTCATATAGGCCATCATCAGCACTTGGCCGGTCCTCGCATCCTGGGCGATGGCTGGGATCAAGCCGTCCTTGTCAAATTTTAAGTTGCCAGGAATCTTGGCCACCGGTCGTTCCTACAGACCCTACCTAGTTCATGGTTCATGGTTCACAGTTCACCGTTCACGGTCAGAACTCAGTCCGCGAACCTTTTTGGTCTTTCTGTGAACTGCACATTGTTCACTGTGAACTTAAGGCCGCGAAACGGCCTTACAGGCGTACGGGGATGCCGCGCTTGTTCAGGTACGCCTTGGCTTCCGGCACGGAGATCTCTCCGAAGTGGAAAATAGAGGCGGCCAGGGCCGCATCCGCCTTGCCGATCGTAAAGGCCTCGTACAAATGCTCCACCGTCCCGGCCCCCCCCGAAGCGATGACTGGCACCTCCACGCACTCGGCGACTGCCGCAGTCAGTTCCAAATCGTACCCCTCTCGCGTCCCGTCACGATCCATGCTGGTTAAAAGGATTTCACCCGAACCTAAGGACACCCCTCGCTCCGCCCATGCGAGCGCATCGAGGCCAGTCGCCGTACGGCCACCGTGAATATATACCTCCCAATTTGGTTCAGAGTTCATGGTTGACGGTTTCCGTTTGGCGTCGATGGCGAGAACGATGCACTGACTACCAAACCGTTCTGCCGCCTCCCGAAGCAGGCCAGGTCTTTGCACTGCCGCCGTATTGAGGGAGACCTTATCTGCCCCGGCGAGGAGCAGCGCGCGAATGTCATCCACATCGCGAATGCCTCCCCCCACGGTGAGAGGAGTAAAAGCCCGCGCAGCTGTCCGCTCCACAACCTCGATCAGGATCTTCCGGCGTTCGGCCGATGCGGTGATGTCGAGGAAGATCAGCTCGTCGGCTCTCTCCCGGTCATACCGTTCCGCGACCTCTGCTGGATCCCCCGCATCGCGAAGGTCTACGAACCGGGTTCCTTTCACGACCCGGCCGTCCTTGACATCGAGGCAGGGAATGACCCGCCTCGCTAGCATCGACGAAGCGTCTCCTCTGCCGCCACGGCAAGTGCCGCCTCGAGCTCAAGTGCCCCAATGTATAGAGCCTTGCCAACAATGACGCCGGCCACACCCTTCATCGTCCGAAGCCGCCGGATGTCGTCCACGGAGGCAATCCCTCCTGAGGCGAGGACCGGGTGACGACTCCGCCTGGCTATCGCTTCCAATCCCTGAAAATTGGGTCCTTCCAACGTCCCGTCTTTCAGGATGTCCGTGTACAGGATGGCACTCAGCTCGAGAGCGGCTACGCTTCCCGCGACCTCCTCCGCCGAACGATCCGAGGACTCGCGCCACCCCTTGATCGCCACCCGGCCTCCTCTTGCATCGAGGGCGAGGATGATCCGCCTGGGATATGCCGCGCAAATCTCGTGAAGAAAGTCCGAGTCCATGATCGCCGAGGTTCCGACCACCGCCATGGCGACGCCGGCGTCGAAGGCCGCTTTGACCGCTTCCGAGGTTCTCAGGCCTCCGCCCGCTTGCACCGGAATCTTGACCGCCCGCGCAACCGCTTCAACCAAAGTGTGCTGTGCGGGTGCACCGGCAAAGGCTCCATCCAAGTCCACTACGTGCAGACGCGGCGCCCCTCTGGCTTCCCATGCTTGAGCGATCGCCACAGGGTTGTCACCATACACCGTCTCCCGAGTCGGATCCCCCTGAGTCAGGCGAACCGCCCTACCATCCCTCAGATCGATGGCTGGAATGATCAGCATACAAAAAGCTCGTCAGCGGTGCTGGAGTGTCATCTACCTGCGGCCATTTTCGCAAAATTGGCGAGGAGCCGAAGGCCCAACACCTGACTCTTCTCGGGGTGGAACTGGGTGGCAAAGAGATGGTCGCGCCAGATCATCGAAGTGAAAGCGACCCCGTATTCGGTGATACCCGCAATGACACCTTCCTCATCCGGTTCCACGTAGTACGAATGCACGAAGTAAAAGTACGAGCCGTCCGGAATCCCCTCCATAATCGGCACCGCTCGGTGCAACTGAACCCGGTTCCATCCCATATGCGGAACCTTCAAGCGGGAAGGCTTCTCACCCTTCACTGGCGGAGGCGCAGACTCCGGAAACCGACGGACCCGTCCCGGGAGGATATCGAGACCCTTATGGAGACCGAACTCCTCACTTTCCGAAAACAGAAAATGGAGACCCAGACAGATCCCCAGGATGGGCTTTCCGGATTCGATCTCCCGTCGCAGGGGTTCGATGAACCCTGCCGTCTCCAGCATGGCAATCCCGTCAGCAAAAGCCCCCACACCTGGGAGGACAATCCCTGCTGCGTCCCGGAGGAGGCGAGGCTCCTGGATCACGCGCGCAACGACCCCGACTTTCTCGAACCCCTTCTCCACGCTCCGCAGATTCGCGATCCCGCTGTCGATAATGGCAATCATCTCAGCTCGATGACCGATCACCGTTAACCGATGACCGTGAGAAACAAAAAGCTCCTCCGCTACTTTCTCATTCCTCGGGGGCAATCGTTTTCCGGTCGTCGGTCATCGGTCGACGGTGGACGGCGATTAGAGTTTGCCCTTCGTCGAGGGAATGCCCTTGACGCGCGGATCGAGGGTCATAGCCGTGTCGAGGGCCCGGCCCGCTGCCTTGAAGACCGCCTCGGCCATATGGTGCGTGTTCTCGCCGTAAGGGATCCCGATGTGGAGATTCGCCCTCAGCGATGTGGCAAAGGCTCGAAAGAACTCCTTCAGGAGTGTGGCATCAAACTCCCCGATCTTTCCGGTCAATCCGTCAGCCCGGTACGCCAGGTAGGGCCGCCCACTCAAGTCGATGGCGACCCAGCCTAACGCATCATCCATGGGCACCGTCGCCTGACCATAGCGCCGAATACCTACCCGGTTGCCTAGGGCTTGGGCGAAGGCCTCTCCGAGTGCCAAACCGACGTCCTCCATCGTGTGGTGGGGATCGACTTCCAAATCTCCCTTGGCCCGAAGCGTGAGATTGATAACGCCGTGTTTCACCAGTTGGGCCAGCATGTGATCAAAGAACGGAAGACCGGTCTTGATCCGGTAGCTTCCCTCTCCGTCAAGTTCGAGCTCGACGGTCACGTCGGTTTCGGTGGTCCGGCGATGGACCCGCGCTTTCCGCGCCTCAGGTTTTCCCTTCCTCTTCAAGATGTATCCTCCTGCCGAATCCGAATGGCCCGGGCATGGCCTTCAAGGCCTTCGAGGGACGCCAACGTCGTCGCAGCGTTTCCCAGCCGCTTTAGACCCTCGGCGCTGAAATGCAGCAAGCTCGTGCGGTGCACGAAGTCCTCCACCGACAGGGGAGAGGCAAATCGCGCCGTCCCTCCCGTGGGAAGGACATGGCTCGGGCCCGCCAGATAGTCCCCGAGGGTCTCGGGAGAAAAAGCCCCCAGAAAGACGGCTCCCGCATGCCGGAGCCGATCGAGGTGCGCCCACGGGTCTTCGCAGTGGAGCTCCACATGTTCTGGAGCGATCTGGTTGACCAAGGCGCAGGCAGCCTCGAGGGTTTGCACCACGAGGATCGCTCCGTTGCTCGTCAGGCTCGCTTTGGCGATGCTGCGCCGCGGAAGATCCTCGAGTTGCCGCTCGATCTCGGTCTTCACTTTTTGCGCGAGCGCCTCGCTGACCGTGATGCAGAGCGCCATGGCCATCTCGTCATGCTCGGCCTGGGCGAGAAGATCGGCAGCCACGTATGCGGGCTCCGCGGCTCCGTCCGCCACCACCACGACTTCGCTGGGGCCGGCGATCGCATCGATCCCCACTGTCCCGGCTACCAGGCGCTTGGCAGTGGCCACGTAGATGTTGCCCGGGCCGACGATCTTATCCACCTTAGGGATCGTGGCGGTCCCGAAGGCCAAGGCCCCGATCGCCTGCGCCCCTCCCACCTTGTACATCTCTACAACCTGTGCGAGCGCCGCAGCCACGAGGACGGCGGGATGCACCGTGAGATCGGAACCCACCGGAGTGCAGATTGCTCTCCGCTCAACTCCTGCGAGGAGGGCAGGGATCGCATTCATGAGCACGGTGGAGGGATAAGCCGCTTTCCCGCCGGGGATGTAGATCCCCACCGCATCGAGTGGCCGGCAGAGCTGGCCGAGGACCGCCCCCTCCTCGGTGAGGAACCAGGAATCCGGTAGCTGCCGGCGGTGAAAGGTCTCGATCCGCCTCGCGGCCAGCTGTAAGGCGTCGATCGCCTCGGCGGAGAGCACGTCAAAGGCCTGCTCCACCTCTTCCGGCGTGACCCGAAGCGTTGCGGGCGTGAGCGAGGCTCCATCAAATTGGGACGCATATCCCAGGAGGGCCGTATCGCCCTTGTTGCGAATCTCGCTGAGGATGGGGCGCACCGCCACCTCCGCCTCGGCCGAGACCGCAGCCCGCCGCAGGGCAAGCTCCTTCAAGAAGGCGGTCCCCTCGGCTCGATCAGCCTGGAGGATCTGCATCAGGCCCTGCCTCTCTGCACGACGGCCGTCAGTCGGTCGATCAGACCCCGAACCCGCTGGTACTTGGTTTTCAAGGCCGCCCGATTGACAATGAGGCGCGCCGTTGCAGTCGCAATTTGCTCCACTTCCTCTAGCTCGTTCTCCGCTAAAGTCCGTCCAGTATCCACGAGATCCACAATCCGCTCGCACAGTCCGAGCTGCGGTGCCAGTTCGATGGAACCCGAGAGGCGAATGATCTCCGCCTGTACCCCTTGCTCGGTGAAGTATCGTTCTGCGAGCTTTGGATATTTCGTGGCCACCCGTATGGCAGAAACGCCGACACCTCTTCCCTGATGCTGGAGGTTCTTGGGCTGCGCCACCACCAAACGACAGGCCCCAAACTTGAGGTCCAGTGGCTCGTAGACATCCCGCGCCTGCTCCAGAAGGATATCCTTTCCCACCACCCCCATATCGGTAGCCCCGTACTCTACATAGATCGGAATGTCGGCCGGCCGGAGCACCAAGAAGCGATACGCCCCGGTGGCATCCGTGCACGCGAGGCGTCGGGATTCCGTAAGGTCGTCCAGACCAGAAATCCCCGTCACCGCGAAAAGATTGATGGCTTCGGGAAGGAGCCGCCCCTTGGGCAAGGCTATCGCGATCTGTCCGCGTGGCATTCAGCCCTCCACCCGTCTGATTTCCCCCCCTAAGGAGCGAAGCTTTGCGTCTAATCGCTCGTAGCCTCGATCCAGGTGATAGACCCGATGGAGCACTGTTTCTCCGCGAGCCTGCAGTGCGGCCACGACCAACGAGGCACTGGCACGCAGATCCGTTGCCATCACGGGAGCCCCACGCAAATAGGGGACACCTTGGACGACAGCCGTCCGGCCCGCGAAGGTAATATCCGCTCCCATCCGCACGAGCTCCGGAATGTGCATAAAGCGATTCTCGAAGACGGTCTCTGTGATGACGGATCGGCCGTGTGCGATCGCCATCAAGGCCATGATTTGGGCCTGCATATCCGTGGCGAAACCGGGAAAGGGCGCGGTGGTGATATCCACCGCTTGAGGCCGGGTGGCCATCCTGACCCGGACGCCTCTCTCCTCGGCAACCACAGTCGCCCCCGCCTCCCGGAGTTTTGCCATCACTGCTTCGAAGTGTTCGGGAATGCATTCCTGGATCAAGACATTCCCTTGGGTGATGGCCGCTGCCACCGCCAAGGTCGCCGCCTCGATGCGATCCGGGATAATTGGGTACTGGGCACCGGTGAGCTCCTCGACCCCTTCGATGCTGATCGTGGACGTCCCAGCCCCCTCGATCCGCGCACCCATCCGCTGGAGCAGACGTGCCAAGTCTTCCACCTCCGGCTCCCGGGCAGCATTTTCAAGGACCGTCGTCCCCTGCGCTAATGTCGCCGCCATCATGAGATTCTCGGTTCCCGTGACCGTCACTTCCTCGAACGCGATGTGGGCCCCGCTGAGGCGTGCCGCTTTGGCCACCACGTATCCCTCCACCAGGTCAATCTCCGCTCCCATCCTCTGAAGCCCCGCCAGATGCAGGTTGATCGGACGAGGACCAATGGCACAGCCGCCAGGAAGCGACACGCGGGCCTCTCCGAACCTGGCGAGGAGAGGACCCAACACCAAGACCGAGGCCCGCATCGTCCGGACGAGATCGTAGGGAGCCTCATAACGACGAACCGCACGCGAGTTGAGACATACGGTCCCGGCGCCACCCTCGCTCGACTCCACCCCCATGAACGTGAGGAGCTTCTCGATCGTCGCCACGTCCCGGAGAGGTGGGATATTCTCGAGCACGAGCTCTTCCGACGTGAGGAGCACAGCCGCCATCGCGGGCAGGGCGGCATTCTTCGCGCCGCTCACCCTCACGCTGCCGCCCAGGGGGTGCCCACCCCGGATTACCAATCGGTCCACACTACACTCCGTGCAACTCTCGGGCGATCTTGCTCAAACCCGGCAGGATCTTTGCCTCGTCAATTCCTCTCCCGCCTGCGTGCCATGATAACCCGACGCCGCCGGTTCAAATCTGGGATGACTGCAACGTCGGTAAAGTGACCTTGATCTCGGAAAAATTTCACGAGCGACTTCGCTTGCTCCGGTGCCATTTCGAGGGCTACCCATCCTCCAGGCCGGAGCAGGACGGCCGTCTCTCCGATAATCCGTCGATGACAGTCCAGGCCGTCTGGGCCTCCATTCAAAGCCTCCACAGGCTCATACTGCACCTCGGGTGGAAGCAGCCGCAGCTCGCTCGTCGCAATATAGGGAGGGTTGCTCACAATCAGGTCACACTGACCGGTGAGCCGCTGGGCCAAGAGCGGCTCCAGCAGATCTCCTTGCAGAAAAATAATCTGATCCTCGACCCCGTGCACGTTGGCATTTTCGCGGGCAACCTCGATGGCTTCGCGTGAAATCTCGGTCGCATACACTCGGGCGTGGGGGAGCATCTTGGCCATTGCCACCGCGATGGCCCCGGAGCCGGTTCCGACGTCCGCAATGACCGGCGTCGCCAGCTGTGTGAGCCGCGTCAGCGCTGTCTCAACCAAGAGCTCGGTTTCGGGCCGTGGGATCAAAACGGCGGGAGTCACTTTAAGGGAGAGAGACCAGAATTCCTTGGTCCCGGTGAGATAGGCCAGTGGCTCACGCGCCTGCCGTCGCGAGGCGACTCTCCTGTACGCCTCACACAGCGCAAACGGCAGCCGTTCTTCGATGGCGGCATACAGGTGGAGACGGTCCGAGCCGAGGAGGGAAGCCAAGAGACATTCGGCATCCAGCCGAGGCGTATCAATCTCCCCCGATCTGAGCAGGGCAGTCGCCCACACCAGGGTCTGTCCGATCGATAGACCCTCCGCGTTGCGGACTATGCTCTCCGGGACCAACGGTCTCACCGCACTTCTCCCGCCTCGGTGTCATATCGCTGAGGAGGCTTTGAGTCGCTCCGCCTCGTGATGGGTCACCAGGACCTGGATGAGCTCTGCCAGATCTCCCTCCAGCACGGCCGAAAGATTGTAGAGGGTTAACCCGACGCGATGGTCGGTTACCCGGCCCTGGGGAAAGTTGTACGTCCGCACCCGCTCGCTCCGATCCCCCGTTCCCACTTGCTGGCGCCTCGCGTCAGCGATCTCGCGCTCCTGCTCGGCCCGCGCCTGCTCCAACAGACGCGCTCGGAGAACCTTGAGCGCCTTCGCTTTGTTTTTGTGCTGGGACCGTTCGTCCTGGCAGGAGACGACCAAACCGGTCGGGATGTGGGTGATCCGGACCGCCGAATCGGTCACATTGATATGCTGCCCCCCGTGTCCGCTGGCCCGGAAGACGTCGATCTGGAGATCCTTGGGATCGATCTGCACGTCCACCTCCTCCGCTTCCTGGAGGACCGCCACCGTCACCGTGGAGGTGTGAATTCGGCCGCCCGCCTCCGTCACGGGAACCCGCTGCACGCGATGCACGCCACTCTCGTGACGGAGCTTCCGGAACGCCCCCTTCCCCTCAATCGCCAGGATGACCTCCTTCATGCCTCCAATCCCGGTCGGATTGGCGGAGAGCATCTCCACCTTCCAGCCCTGTGATTCGGCATGTCGGGTATACATCCGGAGAAGATCGGCGGCAAATAGGGCCGCCTCTCCCCCCCCGGCCCCGGCCCGAATCTCCATGATGACGCCCTTCTCGCCAGCCAGGTCTTTGGGGAGGAGCATCTGCTGCAGCTCCTGCTCCAAGACCTCTCGCCGCTCCTTGAGTGCCTTCAGTTCCACCTCGGCAAGCGCCCGCATCTCCGGGTCGGCTGTCTCCTCTAAGAGCACCATCGCCCCTTCCTGCTCTTGGAGCAGTTGCCGGTAGGCTCGGTATTTTTCCACGATCGGATGGAGATCGGCGTGAGCCTTGGCGTGCCGCTGATAGGTGCTCGAATCTTTGAGCACTGCAGGATCGGCCAGCTTCTGGCTCACGTCCTCATACCGCATTTCAATCTCTTGCAGCTTATCCAACCACGTCAGCATAAGACTCCGTCCTCACCTCCCCGCTTCCCGAAGAGGCCTGTGCTTCCCTCTCGGTGACGTGTGAATTATGAATCCTGACCCGTCTTGCGGCGGTATCTGCGCTGGAATCGCTCCACACGCCCTTCGCTGTCGACGAGCTTCTGCCGTCCGGTAAAGAAGGGATGACATTTGGAGCAGATTTCTACCCGGATCTTCGACACGACCGAGCGGGTATGAATCACCTCGCCGCAGGCGCAGGTAATGGCACAATCCACGTATTCAGGATGGATGCCCTTCTTCATATCTGCCTCTCCTGCCCTCCTCGTAACGCATCTGCACCCTCTCCACAAGTAACGAATTCTAGCACGCTTCAGCCCGGTGGCAACAAAAAAGCAGCCTTGCGGCTGCTTTGGGAATTCGATCTCGCGTTCCGCCTAGGTGTTCATGGATTTGAGAAAGTCCGCGTTGTCTTTGGTCTCGGACAGTTTCCCCTGGAGGAGCTCCATCGCCTCCACGACCCCCATGGTGGCTAGGACCTTCCGGAGGACCCACATCCGGTTCAGCTCCTCTTGGGTCAGGAGCAGCTCCTCCTTCCGGGTTCCTGACCGGAAGATGTCGATGGCGGGGAACATGCGCTTGTCCACCAAGCGCCGGTCCAGGTGCAGCTCCATATTCCCGGTCCCCTTGAACTCTTCAAAGATCACATCGTCCATTCGGCTCCCCGTATCGACCAATGCCGTCGCAATAATGGTGAGAGATCCTCCCTCCTCGGTGTTACGGGCAGCCCCGAAGAAGCGCTTGGGACGCTGCAGGGCGTTGGCGTCGATTCCCCCCGAGAGGACTTTGCCGCTCGGCGGACAGACCGCATTATACGCGCGGGCGAGTCGGGTGATCGAGTCGAGTAGGATGACCACATCCCGCTTGTGCTCCACGAGACGCCTCGCTTTTTCCAAGACCATCTCCGCCACCTGGACGTGGCGACTGGCCGGCTCGTCAAACGTCGAGCTAATTACCTCGGCCTTCACCGACCGCTGGAAATCGGTCACCTCTTCCGGACGCTCATCGATCAGGAGTACAATGAGAAAGACCTCAGGGTGATTCTTGGTGATGCTGTTCGCAATCTTTTGCAGGAGGATCGTCTTCCCGGTTCGCGGCTGCGCCACGATCAATCCCCGCTGCCCCTTCCCGATCGGCGTGATCAAATTCATGACCCGCATATTGATCTCATCCCCGGTGGTTTCGAGGCCGATCCGCTCGTTGGGAAAGAGCGGCGTCAGGTTATCGAAGAGGGTCTTGTCTTTGATCGCCTCGGGATTTTCAAAGTTCACCGCCTCCACCTTCAGGAGGGCGAAATACCGCTCTCCCTCCTTCGGTGGGCGGACTTGTCCCGAGACGGTATCGCCGGTCCGCAAATCAAACCGCCGGATTTGCGATGGTGAAACGTAAATATCATCGGGCCCCGGCAGATAGTTGTAATGGGGCGCTCGGAGAAAGCCGAAACCATCCGGGAGGACTTCGAGCACCCCTTCGGCGAAGATGAGCCCGTTCTTCTCCGCCTGGGCCTCCAGAATCTTAAAAATGAGTTCTTGCTTCCGGAGGGCACTGGCACCCACCATACCGAGCGAGCGCGCAATCGTGTTCAATTCGGAGATGGTCTTTTCGGTCAACTCCGCCAAGTTCATCAAGCCTTCGCGAGGAGTGTCCACGAGCGGGTCACGAGCCACCGCCTTGGCTTCCTTCATCTCCTTCCCCTCTTTGCTCGCTTCCTTAGCAACATCAGTGGTATGGCGTTGGGACGGCATAACGTTTTTTCTCCCCTCCTTGTCGCGCACGTCGCGGGATTCCACAATCCCCCGGTCTGGTTATCCTCTCAACACGTCCATCAGCGATACATCAATACCGGGCAGGGCATGATCGCCCGAGATATAGGGCAGGACTTCTCTCTGTTTGCGAATACTACACCGGCTTTAGGGGATCTCCCGAGACTGATCAGAACAGCTGGATTACAGCGGTGGAATATTCTTGAGAGTCTTGAGGAGGTGTCTACATAGTATCTACATGTGAATCGTAAGAACACGTCCAATCCTTGTCAAGTCTTTTTTGGGCCTCCTCGGAGCAGCCCTCGGATTACTTCCTGCACTTCTCGCTCCGTTTCCTGAAGATCCCCCCCGTTCTCGATCACGAAATCGGCCCGCTTCGCCTTTTCGGCAAGAGGCATCTGGGCGTGGATTCGTGCTACGGCTTCTTCCCGGCTGAGCCCCCGGTCTGTCATGAGGCGAGTGACCTGCAGTTCTTCTGGGGCCGTGACGACCACCACCCAGTCAAAACGACCTTCCGCCCCAGCCTCAATGAGCAGGGGAAGCTCCACCACACACAGGGGGACCCCTTGCTTTCGGAGTTCAGCCAGCCGCTCTTCAACCGCGAGGACCAGCGCAGGATGAACGATGGTCTCGAGCCGCTTCCGCAACCGCTCTTCACGAAAGACCATTTCACCCAATAATTTCCGATTGATGGTCCCGTCGGGTTGCAAGATGTCCGGCCCGAAGGCCTCAACGGTGGCTTTGTAGACGTTCGTCCCTGGTACTTGCAATTCTCGAACCAGTTCATCCCCGTCAAGGACCGTCGCCCCCCCCTTCACGAACATCCCGGCAACGGTGCTCTTCCCGCTCGCGATCCCTCCCGTGAGGCCGACAATAATCATGGTATCCCCTGTCCGCCTTCTCCGACGGCACTGACCAAACGCTGAAACCCCAACTCCGTGAACAGGGCGCGAAGGCGGTCCGCATCGGGCGTCTGCCGTCGAAGATTTTGCGGGGACACGCACAACGGCAAATCGGTACGGAGCGTGATGAGGGAGCGGTTCACGCGGATCTGCGCTGCATGGGCGTTCAAGGCGTCGCGCAGCTTTGGTCGCTTCACCCGATCGAGAGAGCCAAGGAGATTCTCCAGACTACCAAATTCTTGAATCAGCACGCTGGCCGTCTTCTCCCCCACCCCTGGGACTCCCGGGATATTATCAATGGCATCGCCAACGAGACTCATGAGGTCCGCCATCGCCTGTGGCGGCACCCCGTACCGGTCCTCGACATCTTGGACCCGATAGGTCTTGTCACGTACCGGATCGTAGACCTCGATGGCCGCATTGACCAGTTGGAAGAGATCCTTATCGCCGGAAACGATGGTCACCTGGAAGCCCTCGGCAGCGGCTCGCGTGGCGAGGGTTCCGATGATGTCATCTGCCTCCTGACCCTCCTCCATGAGCGTCGGAACGTGCAATGCCTCCACGACCTGATAGATATACGGGATTTGAGGTACAAGGGTATCGGGGACGGGCGGCCGGTGGGCTTTGTAATCTTTGAATTCCCGGTGGCGCTCGGTCTCTCCTCCGGCATCAAAGACCACGGTAATATACTCCGGGGAGTGTTCCCGCAGAATTTTGAGGAGCATATTCGTAAAGCCGTAGATGGCATTGGTCGGCAGCCCCTGTGCGTTGCTCAGCGGAGGCAGAGCAAAAAACGCGCGATAGATATGCAATGTGCCATCAATGATGTGCAACCGCATCAAGAACCTCTGCCTCACGGCGACGCCGTTCGGTGAGAAAAGATCCGTCATAGCGCTGAACTGACTAGTGCAGGTCACCCCACCGGTGTTGAAGAACCGCCAGAGCGGCCACGGCGGCCGTCTCAGCACGCAACGTCCGCGGTCCGAGAGAGACGGGAACAAAACCGACCCGTTTCAGCAGGGCGACCTCGTCTGTCTCCAACCCGCCCTCCGGACCTACCAGGATCTTGATCTGATCTGGGCGGGGCACCGCATCCAACAGCTCCGCGAACGTCCCCACCCGCTCGCTCTCCCAGAGGACAATCGCGGTACCGGGGTCCGGTTGGGCCACATATTCTTCAAGGCAATACGGTCCCGTGAGTTTCGGGATCGCCAAGCGACCCGACTGTTCTGCCGCTTCCAGGGCGATCCGGTTCCACCGGGCCACCTTCCCTGACCCGTGAGCCACCGTCCGTCTCGTTGAAAGGAGGACAACTTCGGCCACCCCCATCTCGGTCACCTTCTGGATGAGATAATCCATCTTCTCGCCTTTGAGCAGCCCTTGCAGCAGGACAATCCGGAGGAGGGATTCTCTTGACGTCGATCGTTCCGCGACAATCTGACCGATCACCTCGCGGGGAGAGGCCGTGACAATCCGCACTTCCCATTCCTTTCCGCTGCTGTTGAAGGCCAGGACGTGACTGCCTACCCCCATCCGGAGCACCCGGATGATCTGGCGAACCTGGGCTGGACTGAACTGAATGTCACCGCCCAGGAGCTGCTCCCCGCCCACGTAGAAACGATGCATCCTGAGATCCCACGTCCGCAGTCACGCAAGCATATCGCTACCCCTTACGATCTCACCTCGGATCTGACCGTTCAGCGGAAAGATGTCAGGGATGCGTGGCTGCCGTCTTGGATGGATGAGGAATCCGAGAGACGAGACACCGGAGTCAGGCAATGGCACCTACGAGCCCGGGACAGCATTCATCCGCCAAAGAGCTCCCGGACCTTCTCGAAGAAGCTTTTGCTCAGGGGAGTTCCCTCCCCGTTTTCGAGACGGTGAAGCTCCTCTAAGAGCTCCCGCTGTTGGGCGCTCAGGCGAGTGGGTATTTCAACCAGGACCTTTACCTTGAGGTCTCCCCGGCCGTACCCCCGGAGATTCGGAAGGCCGTATCCCTCCAGACGAAACTCCGTGCCTGGTTGCGTCCCAGAAGGAATGTGAATGGGAATCATCCCGGTGAGGGTCGGCACCATGGCCTCACCCCCCAGGGCTGCCTGCGTGAAGTTGATCGGGACCTCACAGGTCAAGTCATCACCGTCCCGGCGAAAGATCGGGTGTTCCGCGATTTGGACCACCACGTAGAGGTCACCCGCGGGACCTCCCTTCATTCCCGCTTCGCCTTCCCCCGTGAGCCGGAGCCGTGTGCCGGTTTCCACCCCGCCGGGGATCTTCACCGCAACGGTCCGCTCCCGCCTCACCCGTCCTTCCCCGCGACACAACCGACAGGGGGAATCAATGACCTGCCCCTCGCCTCCACACCGATGACACGTCTGGCTGACCGTGAGAAAGCCTCGCGAGAAGCGAACCTGGCCGCTCCCGCGACAGGCCGAACAGGCCTTCGAACGGCTCCCAGGCTGGGCCCCCGTACCGCGACAGTCCTCGCATGATTCCAATCGAGAGAGGGTGATCTCTTTCTCGGCGCCTTTCGCGGCTTCCTCGAGGGTGATGCTCAGGGTATAGCGGAAGTCAGCTCCCCGGTGGGCTGCACTCCGCCTGCCCGACCGCCCAAAGAACCCCTCGAGAATATCGTCAAAAAGCCCTCCGAAGCCCACCCCGAACCCCATGTCGAAGTCGCGATACCCCTCGGCCATCCGCCCACCCACAGTCCCGAAGGTGTCATACTCTTGCCGCTTCTCGGGATTCGACAGGATCTCATAGGCCTCGCTGATCTCCTTGAACCGTTCCGCCGCCCCGGGGTCGTCGGGATTCTTATCGGGGTGGAATTTCATGGCGAGGCGCCGATAGACCTTCTTGAGCTCGTCCGGTGAGGCGGTCCTCGACACCCCCAGAATCTGGTAGTAGTCCTTACTCACCGCCTTTCACCTCAGTTGGGGTCTCGGTCTCAGGTGGAGGGGCGGAAACGGAGGATACCTTGACCAGGGCTGGACGGAGGACCTTCTGGTCCAAAACGTAACCCCGGAGAACTTCCTCGACGACGGTGTTCTCCGGATGGTCGTTCGTTTGCACTTGCTCCACCGCGTGATGGACCGTCGGGTCGAACGGCTGTCCGACGCTCGCGATCTCCTTCACCCCCTCCTTCTCCAACACTCCCTTGAAGAGACGGAGGGTCATTTCGACTCCCTCGATCACGGCCTCCTCTGCCCGCGATGACCCAGCGGAGGCCCGTGCGGCGGCGAGGGCTCGCTCGAGATTATCGAAAACCGGAAGCAACTCGAGCAGAAGCCCTTCTTGTGCGGTCCGGACCACCTCGGCCCGCTCCCGCATCACCCGTTTCCGGTAATTGTCAAACTCGGCCGCCAGGCGGAGATGGCGGTCCTGTACTTCCTGAAGTTCTTTGGTCTGGGCCGCGACCTTCTCCGAGAGATCCTCTGCAGACGCCGTCTCTTGCGCGGCCGCAGGCCCTTCCGACACTGAAATTTGGTGCCCCTCCTTCGGACTCCGTTCCTCTTGCTCCTCAAACATCCGCAATTCCTCTTGGAGGCAAAAAACGAGAGGGAAACGCCGACGCGCCGGGATTTCCGCTCTCGCTACGAGGCCTCTTCTGTCAAGTACTGGCTGACGAGCTTGGCCGTGAAATCGACCAGTGGGATAATCTTGCCGTACTCCATCCGGGTCGGGCCGATCACCCCCACCGTTCCCAACAGATCATCACCGCACCAGTATGGGGCCGTGATGAGGCTCAGGGGCTGCCATTCCCGGAGGACGTTTTCCGACCCGATGATGGTGGTGAGCCCCTCTTGGGTAAGGCACTGATCGAGGATCTTGACGAGCTTGGACTTCTCCTCGAAGGCCACAAAGATGGACCGCATCTTGTCGATGTCAGCAAACTCTGGCTGCTGCATCATGTTGGCGGTTCCATCAAGGTAGACCTCCCCCTCCATCGGCCCTCCAAAGCTCCTTTGCCCGACTTTGAGGGCCCGGCGAAGGAGTTCGTCATACATCGCCTTTTCCTCGGCCATCTTCTCTACGAGTAACTGTCGTACCCGATAGAGTGGAATCCCCTCGATCAGTGAATTGAGCAGCTTGGTGATCCTATTCAACTCCTCTTGGGGAATGACCTCATCAAGGATCACCACTCGGTGGTGGACCTGTCCCGATTTGGTCACCAAGATGACCAAGTTCCGTTCCCCCGACAGGTGGACGAGCTCGACCCGTTTGATCGCCACTTGGTCGACCCGCGGTGCGAGAACCACGCCGACCGAACGCGAAAAGCCAGAGAGCAGCCTCGTGACTTCCCGCATGAGGTCCTCACCCTTTCCTAGTACCGGCCGAAATCGCCGCTCGATCATGCTCTCCTCGGCCCGGGTGAGTGAGGGCCGCTCGATCAGACTGTCCACATAGACCCGGTAGCCCAGATCGGTCGGGATCCGACCCGCCGATGTATGCGGCTGGGCGAGATACCCCAAATCCGCCAGATCGGCCATGATATTCCGGATGGTGGCCGGACTCACTTGGAACCCGTACTTCCGCGCCACGCTTCGGGAGCCGACTGGCTCGGCACTCGAGATATAGTCCTGGATGATCGCTCGCAGGACTTCCCGTTGCCGTTCCGTCAATACGACTGTCGTGTCCCCAGCCATCGTCCTCACCCGAGTGCCTTAGCACTCTCGTCGCAAGAGTGCTAACACCTTAGTATACTGAAACACGATCGGTCTTTGTCAAGGGAAAAGGGGCGGAAATAGGCGCTGGAGGGCCTAGTCGATCAGCTTACCGATCCGGCTCCAGCGCGGCGCTCCCTCTTTCGAGTTCCAGGACCAGTAGATGATGAACGCTTCCCCCTCAACCTTGTGAATGTCCAGAAAGCCCCAAAAGCGGCTGTCTTGGCTGTGGTCCCGGTTATCCCCCAGCACGAAGAGCCTGTCTTTCGGGACCGTCACCGGCCCGTAGGAGTCTACAGGGGAATGGGGATTCGCCGACGTGACCGCCGTTATAAGGACGTAGGACTCGTCGAGCGGCTCGCCATTGATGTAGACCCGCTTGCCCCGAACTTCTACCACATCTCCGGGCAGCCCGATGACCCGTTTGATGAAGTCCCGACTCTCATCGTGGGGGTACTTGAACACGATGATGTCCTGGCGGTTTGGGGCCCAGGGGCCAACGATCCAGGCATCCAGCACGGGAATGCGAACGCCATAAATGAATTTGTTCACCAAGATATGATCCCCAACCTGCAGGGTGGGCATCATGGAGCCCGAGGGGATTTTGAACGCCTGGACCACGAAGGTCCGAATAAACAAGGCCAGGACTACGGCAACGGCCAGCGCCTCGAGCCACTCGCGGGCAGCCGACTTCCGCCGCTCACCGACCTGTGCGGTAGCCGATTCCTCCACCGGCACTGACGCCTCACGTTCGTGCTCGCGATCCATGCGCTCCCTGCTTTTCCCTCTCTGACGCGCGTGTCGCCTGGCCTCGTCTCTGTCCCCCAGGCCCCCTCACGGACGCTACCTGGTCTCTCCCCGCCGCATATCCAGGACAGCCATGAAGGCCTCCTGAGGGATCTCCACACGCCCCACCTGCTTCATCCGTTTCTTCCCCTCTTTTTGCCGCTCCAGCAGCTTGCGCTTGCGCGTGACATCGCCCCCGTAGCACTTGGCGGTGACCTGCTTGCGGAGCGGGGGGACACTTTCCCGGGCGATCACCTTCCCCCCGACGGCCGCCTGCAACACCACCTCGAAGAGCTGGCGCGGGATAATCTCCCGGAGCTTTGCAGTCAGCTGCCGTCCACGGAGATAGGCATACTCCTTATGCACAATCGCAGACAGGGCATCCACAGGCTCCCCGTTGACCAGGATATCCAGCTTCACCAAATCCCCGCCCCGGTAATCGATCACCTCGTAATCGAACGAGGCATACCCGCGGGAAAGGGATTTGAGCCGGTCGTAGAAATCGAGGATGATCTCGCCCAACGGCAGATCATATGTGATCATCACCCGGCGGTCGTGGAGATACTCCAAGCCGACTTGAACTCCTCGCTTCTCTTGGCACAGCGCCAGCACAGGGCCCACATATTCGGCCGGCAACAAGATGAGGGCTCGGATGTGCGGCTCCTCGATGCTGACCACACGTTCCCGGGAAGGAAGACGGGTGGGATTGTCAACCTCCACCAGCGCCCCATCGGTGAGTCGGACCCGGTAAATGACGGTAGGGGCCGTGGTCAGCAACTCCAGGTCGAACTCGCGCTCCAACCGCTCCTGGACAATCTCCATATGCAGCCGACCCAGGAACCCGCACCGGAAGCCAAAGCCCAAGGCCGCCGAGGTCTCTGGCTCATACGTAAAGGCCGAATCGTTGAGCCGGAGCTTCTCGAGGGCCTCTCTCAGCCGCAGATAGTCCCCTCCCTCGACTGGGTAGAGCCCCGCGAAAACCACCGGTCGGACCTCGCGGAAGCCTGAGAGTGGGGTGCGCGTCGGCCGGTCCGCCTCGGTGATGGTGTCTCCCACCCGGACCTGGCGGACATCCTTCATCCCGGCCACCAGATACCCAACCTCCCCCGCCCGCAGGATGGGGACTGGACGCATATCAGGGGAGAAGACCCCCACCTGGCTCACCTCGAACGTAGCGCCGTGCGACATCAGACAAATACGGGTTTCCGGTCGGACCAGTCCATCCACCACCCGGATGGAGGCAATGACGCCTTGGAATGCATCAAAGCAGGAATCAAATACCAATGCCTTGAGCGCTGCCCCTGGATCGCCCTGCGGCGGGGGGATGCGCGAGATGATTGCCTCAAGGATTTCTGGCGTCCCAATTCCTTCCTTGGCACTACATAAGATGGTCCCGGCGGCATCGATGGCCAAGATGTCTTCGATCTGCTGCCTGACCTGCGCGATATCGGCGCTGGGGAGGTCGATCTTGTTGATGACCGGAATAATGGTGAGATCATGCGCGACGGCCAGGTAGAGGTTGGCAAGCGTCTGCGCTTGCACCCCCCGCGACGCGTCCACCACCAACAGCACGCCTTCACAGGCACTCAAGCCGCGGGAGACCTCGTAGGTAAAATCCACATGCCCCGGAGTGTCGATTAGATGGAAGGTATACTGGGCGTCCTCCTGCGATGCGTAGTGAAGGCGAACCGCCTTCGCTTTGATCGTGATCCCGCGCTCCCGCTCGAGGTCCATCTGGTCCAGGACCTGCTCCCGCATTTTCGGGGCCGGCACCGTCGCCGTATATTCGAGAAGCCGATCAGCCAGGGTCGACTTCCCGTGGTCGATGTGCGCGATGATGGAGAAGTTCCGAATGTACTTCAGGTCGTAGCTCATCGGGCGTGCACACTCCGCAGTCTCACGGCACCTTTCTATTATACCCCATCGCGCAGAAAGCTCGGCCCGCCACGGCCGCTCCGGAGCTCACCCAAAGGGTCTCATGCGTTGGGAAACGCGTCATGAGCGACGGGAAGTATCCAGCGTGGAAGGGGTCGAGTGCGGTGGAGCGCGCCTATCTGAATGCTGCCCCTGATCACCGGAGTGCTCCTTGAGCATCTCAACGGCAGCGGCGTATACCTCGGCCGGCTGGACGTGCTGAAGGCAGATTTGTCCCGCCGGGTTCCGGCAGACCTTGGAGAAACAGGGGCTACACGGGGGAGACGTCGAAAGGATCCGATGGCCTGTTCCGTACGGCCCGGTGCGTTTCGGATCAGTCGGCCCCATGAGGGTGATCACCTTCCGTCCGAGTGCCGCGGCGAGGTGCACAGGGCCCGTATCATTCGCAATAATGAGATCGGCGCGCTGGAGGACTGCCCCGAGGTCGGCCAGCGAGGTCTGTCCCCGCATGTCCACCACCCCGTCCAGCCCCGTCAAGGGATCCGGGGGGCTTGGTCGCTCACCTCCCACGAACACGACCCGAACCCCGTCCCGACGAAGTCGACCCGCCACATCGGCGAAGGAGGCCGCCGGCCAGAGCTTCGTGGGCCACCGCGCGCCGGGAATCAAGACCACGACCGGTTGCCCGCCATCACCCGAGAGCGACGCGGCGGGGAACGTTAGGGGGAAAGCCCGATCCTGTGTCTCCAGCCCTAACGCCCGAGCGACGTCGAGATACCGTTCCACCGCATGACGGTTCAAATCGCGCGTACCGACCTGCCGCTGATAGAAGAGCCACGAAAACTCCCGCGCATAGAAAGGGCCCAGGCGGAGCTTCCCTCGCGCCAGGCGGCTGATCAGGGCACTCTTGAAGAGGCCGGTGAGATCAATGACGAGATCGAACTCCCTCCGGCGCAGCTCCGCGACCACCCTCCACAGTCCTCGCACAGGGTGCTGGCGGTCAAAGGGGATCACGTCGTCCACATCTGGGGCGTGCCGGAGCAGGGGGGCATACACGGCATTGGCAACCCAGGTGATAGAGGCAGGGAGGCCGACCTTGAGGCAATGGATGGTGGGGAGGGCGTGGATGAGATCCCCCAGAGAGCTCAGCTTGACGATCAGAACACGCTTTGCGGATACCTCAACCAGGCTCGTCACCACTCTCGCTCGGCGATGAAGTCGACCAACATTTCCAGCGAGCGCCGGGCGGCGTTGTCGGGAAACGGGACCAAGTGTTCTCGGGCCTTCCTCAAAAACTTCCGGGCCTCTTCCACCGCTGCCTGTACCCCGCCTCGCTCCGTCACATATCGACGGATCGTTTCCACCTCGGCCTCCCCCAACGGGCCGTCGCAGATGAGACGGCAAATCTCATCCCGCTCGGCGCTCCGGTCGTGATGAAACACGTGAATCAGCGGATAGGTCACCTTCCCCTCGAGAAGATCGTTCCCCACAGGCTTTCCCAAGATCTCTTCGCTTGCCATCACGTCCAGGGCATCATCCACCAGCTGGAACCCGATCCCCAAGTTCAACCCAAACTCCGTCAACGCCTCCACCCGGGTCGCGTCGACCTCGGCGATCAATGCCCCCGTCCGACACGCGGCCGAAAAGAGGGCCGCGGTCTTGCACGTGATGATGGTGAGATAGTCCTGGTACAGCATATCGGGATTCCGGTGCCATTTGACCTCCAGTATTTCTCCCTCGGTCATGGCCACGGTGGCATCCGCGAAGGCCTTGAGGATGCGAAAGTCCCCGTCGCTCACCAGTCGTTGGATCGAATGCGAATACAGAAAGTCCCCGGCAAGCACGGAGATGTGGGGTCCCCAGCGCGCATTGGCTGACGGCTGCCCCCGGCGCTTTTGGGCGTTATCAATAATGTCATCGTGGATCAGCGTGGCGACATGCATAAACTCCGCCACAACCGCGAGATCTACATCACGATCCCTGCCATTGTAGCCACACATCCGAGCGGAGAGGAGGAGCAGGGCGGGGCGAACCCGCTTTCCCCCGCTGCCGAGCACATAGGCGGTCACTTCGGAAATGAGATCGGCGCGGCTTGCAATCTTGGCTTGAATCCGCCGCTCGACTTCTTCAAGCTCTTTGGCGACGGGGGCAAAGACGAGTTCACGCAACATGGGGTGAGCTCCTGTCGCGGCGGGCGTAGGGGTATTGCACGGTGACGAGCGCCCCCCACATTAGCACAGGGACCCCCCTCGTTCAACACCAATGACTCGACGACCGCTATCCGATGACAGATGACCGTAAGCCGATGACCGAAAAAGCTTCCTGATCGTCTGCGGTCGTCTGTCGTCGGTCAATGGTCGTCGGTTCGCGGTCATCGGTCAATGGTCGTCGGTTCGCGGTCATCGGTCATCAGTGGTTGCGCCGGCAGGCGCCGCTCCACCTTGCGGGTGAGGAGGATGAACATGGTGCCGCAGGCCAGACCGACGAAGATCCCACCGACCACATCGATGGGATAGTGGACTCCCACATAAACCCTGGAGTACCCCACTGCACCCGCGACCAGAAAGAGGGGGACCGCCACCGGCCGATAGAAAAACGCAAAAAGGAGCGCCTGGGCAGTGATGTTCGAGGCATGACCCGAGGGGAACGAAAAGTTATTCTCGCTACATCCCACCAGGAGCCGCACCGTTTCCAGGGCGAGACAGGGGCGAGGGCGCTGGAACAACAGCTTGAGTTGCTCCGTCACGGCATCGGAGACGACAAGCAGCAGCAGGGCCATCACCACCAGCAGGCGTCCCTTCCGGCCTCCCCAGACGATCAGGCTTACTCCCACCACTGTTAACGGAATGATGAAATGGCCGGGACTGGTGATGAACGGCATGAGGCGATCGAAGACCGTGTTGCTGAGGCCCCCGTTGATTACCCGAAAGAGGTGGAGGTCCAGCGCGGATATCATCCGTTGCCCTGATTTCCCTGAAAGAAGTCGCGGACTACGTGAATATTCCTTTCACTGATCATAGCGCCGTATGCTACCACACCCCCCAGGAGTGTCCAGGCCTTTCTGGGTTCAGAGTTTAGGGGTGCAGGGTTGAGAGTTCAGGGTACACAGTACTACTTTTGGTTGTGGGCAGAGAGGTAATCGCAGCCGAGGATTGCCTGGCAAAACGAGCCTAGGTGCTTCAGGGAAGGGACTTAATGCAACGGGAATATGAGGGACAGAGATCGGGAGTACGGAAGGGTCAGGATTCAGGGGGGGTTACTTTTCGCTGCCACCGCGCGCCACACACGTCCTCGATGGTCCCAAAGTAGGTCAGACCCGCTGCCAGCTTGATTCGGGCTTTCCGGACGCGCGGGGTTATTTGGGATGTTGTGCCGTTGCCGTTGCCATCTGGCACTTCAAAATTGTAATAGATGTCATATCGGGCCACCTCTTCTGCCGCCGGTACGGCAATCGTAAAGGGGACCGGATCGAGATTGGAGGGGCTTAACCGGTCCCCATAGGTCCAGCCCTCGCCCAGCTTCTCGCCCTTGGCATCCCGGGCAAAGAGGCGGACCTGGAAGTTCAGGATCGCCATGTTGCTTCGCAAACTGGTCACCGCGTAGCCGTCGACATGCACCCCTCCACGCTCGCCGTCCACGCACCGCCAGAAGAGATCGGCATAGAGTGCATCATAATAATAGGCGTAGTCCGCCGGCGGATTATAGACATCGGCGGGCTGTCTGAAGGTGCTCGCGGGTGAGGCGCACCCGGCCAGGACCAGGGCCACGATCAGTAAGCAGCGCATCTTCTTCCCCCCGTGACGAATATACGATCTCCGGTCCTCGCATGCAAGCATGTCGCCCTGATTTGCCTCCGACCGAAAACGGGAAACCACGAGCATCCTCCTCCCCTATTAACAGGTGCGCCGTTCTTCTCATTCCCCGACGTGGGGGGACGTGGGGGGTCAGGCTTGCGATTTGCTATTTGGGGGTGAGTGGAATCACCAGCCTCTCGATGAATTGGCCAAGGTCGCGTTTTTTCTGTACTCTCCGAGCGATTCGCTCCGCCCCTCGACTGACAATGGACGGATCGACGTTAAGTATTCCAGCCAGAGATGCGCCCTTCAGGTCGGTATACTCCCGCACGATGTAGCTCAGGATATCCCGCGCTTCGACGAGTGGTCGCACCTTTGAGGGTTTTCTGAGAGCCTTAACATCCACATTGAGGCCCTGGACTACGTGTCGCACAATTTCGTCGAGGGAACCGATAACCCTGCTCTGGTGCAACTTGGATGGCTCTCCTGCTTGCTTCTTCATGCGGGCAACAAACCGCTCATCTCCGAGAAAGAGTTGATCAACGACTTGATAATACCTTGGCTCATGTCCTTGACTCACACCTTGAGTAATATATTCCTGGTAGGCCCCCACTGCCTGCGTGAGCTCGCGACCAAACTGCTTGAGCACCACAGATCGCGCAATCATAGAATCATGAGCCAGGCCCACATAGGTGCGATGACTACTCCAGGGATACTCGACCGGGTCCTTGACGAGTCGAGCCCGGACAGGGTTCAAGTGAATGTAACGCACCAACGATAGGAAGTAGCTGTCTAGGTCACAGAGGATCGCTTTGTATCGTCCCTGGAAGAGATGCCCTACTTTGTCATGTCGACGATTAAAATATTGAGTGTAAGTTGTCCCCAGCCACTGCATGATACGCGAGAGGGTAACGTGTCCCATTTCCAAAAGGAGGTGGACATGGTTGGGCATGAGGACATAGGCATAGAGTGTAAAGTCGAAGCGCCGTCGGGCCTCACCCAGGCGCCGAAGATATTCCTTCCGGTCCGTATCGTCAAAAAAGATAGCTTCGAGCCTGTTTCCGCGGACTAGGACGTGATAGAAGGCGCCTGGAAATTGTACGCGTGGTTTCCTAGCCATTGGCGGCCCTTAACTTTTTCAAGGTCGATAGGCTTAGCGCACTGGCGCCAGGAAACAGAAAATAGCAAAATCGCAAGCCTGACCCC
>JBFHXD010000024.1:0-24340 GCA_041599135.1 Methylomirabilales bacterium (SeqCode)
ATTCGGGCGGTCCGTTGCTGGATGTCTGCGGGCGGGTCATCGGCATGAACACCGCGGTGATCAGCGGCGCCAACGACATCGGCTTCGCCATTCCCAGCAATCTCATCGATCACAATGGCGGGAGGATCTTGTCCACCCATGACCCTTGCCGCCTGGTCGGCGACGACGATTGCCATCCCGATGAGGCAGAGGGTGACCAAGACCTGGGCAATCCCGGGCTTCAAGGGCCACAGGAGGATGAGCCCGAGGAGGCTCCCGAGCGTTCCGGGGGCCGGGGGAAGATAGCCCACATACGCCCCCGTCGCGATCGCAATCACGAACCGGTGTGCAACCGTATTTTTCTGCGGGTCGTCAGCCACGTGGGGACGCCGATCTGCACCTGTCCACGACCTTCCCCTGCGCATTTCGTGAGAGTAGACGGGTCAACCGTGAGCTGTCAACGGGGAGAGGGGTCGCTGAGGCAAACCTGGTTGCGCCCGGCCGCCTTGGCCCGATAGAGGGCTCGATCTGCGACTCGGACCAAGTCCTCCGCCCTCGCCATGTCTTCGGTGAGGACAGCCGCGCCGAGACTGACGGTGAGTTGACTTTCCGGCCACTGTTGTTCCACCGCCGCCGTCCGGAGACGTTCCGCCTGCACTGCGGCCTGGGTGAGGTCGGTCTCCGGAAGGATGATGCCGAACTCCTCCCCGCCGTAGCGGGCGACCATGTCCACGCCTCGGGAATTTTTCCGCAGAACCTGGGCCAAGCAGCGCAGGGCTTCATCGCCAGACAGATGTCCAAAGCGGTCATTGAACTGTTTGAAGTGATCGATGTCGAGCATGATCAGCGAAAGCGACCGGCTATAGCGACGAGCCCGCTTCACCTCTGTCTCGAGGAGGTGATAGAAGTACCGGTGGTTGTACAGGCCGGTCAGTGGGTCGGTGTTGGCTAATCGGGTCGTCTCCGCAAAGAGCCGGGCGTTCTCGATGGCAATGGCCGCTTGGTTGGCAAAGTAGGAGAGCAGGTGAATATCCTCCTCGGAAAAACGACGGGGTTCATTATAGTGGACCCACAACACCCCTCGGACCCGCTCTCGCACCCTGAGTGGCAAGCAGACCGCGGCACGCCGCCCGAGTTCCAGCAGGCGGGGATTGACCGCCCCGGGCGGCGCCGCAGCAAAATCGGGAAGCACCACAGGTCGTCCGGTTTCGAACACACGGCGCGAGCCGCCGTCCTTTCGCACCTCGATCTCTCCGACCTCCCATTCCACCACCTGGGAGACCTCGCCGAGCTCATCGAGGAGGACGATGGTGCTGGAGGCCGCGTCCGCGGAGGCTGCGGCACCCCGCGCAATCTTCTGTAGGGTTTCGTCCAAGTCGAGAGACCCACTCACCTGGGTGGCGGCCTCGTAGAGCTCGGCCACAGTGGACGCATACCGCTGGATTTGCTGATACGCCCTGGCATTTCCAATCGCGATGGCCGCCTGGCTGGCAAAGGTTCCCATCAATGCCCGCTCGTCGTGACCGAACAGCCGGCGGTGGTGGGTGAAGACCGCAAGGACCCCCAAGGCCCGATCGTCGGTGATCAGCGGAATCCCCGCGAAGGAGACGATGCCGGCCTCTTCCAACAACCGCTTATTAAACCACCGCACCTCCTGTTTGACGTCGGCGATGTACTGCGGCTCCCGGCGTTCCATGATATCTCCGATGACCCCTTTGCCGTGCGGGATGCGGTCCATCATCAAGCGGAAATCGTGTAGGCCGTGACTCGCTTTCACCAGTAACTCTCGCGTCTCCTCATCGGCCACCCACAGCCCGACGCACGGGACCTCCAGAAACTCCGCCGCGGCTTTCACCGCGAAGTCAAACACCTCGTGAGGATTCAAGGAAGCGGTCATCATCTTCGTCAGGTGGATGAGGGTTTGAAGCTTTCCGGCCCGATCCCGGGCTTCCTGAAAGAGAGGACCTTGCTCCAGGGCGAGGGCCGCCTGGTTCGCCAGGGTCTGACACAGCTCAATTTCTCCGCGGGTGAATTTTCGAATGGCGCGTCGACTGCTCAAGCTCACAACCCCGATGCATTGATCCTGCGTCAGGAGGGGAAGCACCAACATCGAATGAATTGAATGGGAGACGAGGAGATCCCGGACAGCGGAAAGCACCGGTTCCTTCGCCACGTTTGGGACGACCAGAGGTTGCTGTGTCTCGAGCACCTGGCGGATTTCCGGGTACCGGTCCAGAGGGAGATGGCCTCCTTCAGACCACGGGTTTTCCTTAAACCGGTCATACCCCAAAACCAGCTTCGCGGTGGCGTCTGCCGGAGCGCCAACAATGATGGCACACCGGTCCACCTGCATCGTCTCGAGAAACCGATTCACGATGTCCCGCATGACCTGGGTCGCGGCAGGGGCAGGGGGGGGCGCCACTGAGGGTCTCGCCTGAGCGGGGGGCGGGATCTGACTGACCTGCTGTGCCACTGCCGCATGGGTTTCTCGTCGGATCCGGAGGTGGGCGCGGATTCTGGCCACGAGCTCCTCCGTTCTGAAGGGTTTCGTGATGTAATCATCGGCCCCGGTTTCAAAGCCGAAGACCTTGTCCTCGATCCGGTCCTTGGCCGTGAGAAAAATGACAGGGATCCGTCGGAGTCTCGGGTCTGCTTTGATCTGCCGGCATACCGAGATCCCGTCGACTTCAGGGATCCCGATGTCTAAGACCACGAGGCTGACCGGGTGCCGCTTGATGAGATCGAGCGCTGCAGTCCCTGAGGTGGCGGTGAGCGCCTTGTATCCTTGCTGCTCCAGCAACGTCTGGAGCGTCCGGAGGTCTGGCTCGACGTCCACGATGAGAATACTGGGATGGTCCTGGCCCTCCCGTCCCTCATCGAAAACATCAAGAGGTTTTTTGTCTGGCTCAAACGGCTTCATGCTGGAGACTGTCACCCCGCCTCATTTCTCGGGTAACAGCTGGTCGCTGCTTAAGTACTTAGCAACACTGTGAGGAAGGCCATGGCCAGCTGATGCGAGAAGTGTTGCAAGGTACATGCCCGTATATCCATCCTTCCGCTGTCGAGACCGGCAGTCAGCCCGTCGAGCCATCCCGCAGATCGCCCGACGTTCCGTGTCGAAACCCTAGTGGGGATAGAGGTCCTCTGCGCGGAGGATCTTGACCCCGGGAGGCGGGACAAAGGAGAAAAGATTGGCGGGGAGACCACCATTGACCCGGAGATGAGAAAAGCGCATGACCGTCCGATTGTCATAGGGATCCAGCAAGGTCAAAGACCGGATGTGCAGCGTAGTCGCCTCCACCTCCATCTCCATCTCGCGCAGGAGAGGCTCCGGGCGTCGCGGCCTCAGCACCAGGCGATAGGAATCCCCCTGGTCCGTCACCTCCTGCACGTCGAACTGCTCGTTCAAGTTCCCTGCCCCCATCAGGAAGTCGAATGGGATGGAGGTCACTGCCGCATTGAGATCCTGAACGATCACTTGTTTATCCAACGGGGTGTAAGCCCATAATGTGGATCCGTCGGTGACCAATAGGCGCCGCTCTGGCCGTTCATATTCCCACCGCATCATCCCGGGGCGCTTCAGAGAAAACGCCCCCCGGGCTTCTTCCACTTGCCCAATCGCCAGTTCGACTCGCTGATGAAACTGCCCCGTCAGATCCGTCGTCGTTTCGTAAAAATCCTGAATCCGGTCGACCACCCCTTGCGCCTGGGCGGCGGGCAGGACGGCCAGGAGACTCACAGCGAGAAATCCCGTACTGATTCTCACGTCGACCACTCCTCCCAACGTCCACCGGCGTCCACCATCCCCCTTGGGTTATCCCCTCGTCGTCAATTCCCAGCCCAGGGCTTCAGGACCACCCGATGCCCTCTCGAATCGGGATGGCTGATGATGCCTTCGCGTTCCATGCGGTCAATCATTCGACCCGCGCGGTTAAAACCAATCCTGAGACGGCGCTGCAACAGTGAAATAGACGGTTGTCCCGTCAGGCGTACAATCCCTTCCGCTTCGCGGTACAGGGTCTCATCGTCATCGGCAAGGTACGCGTCTTCGCTGACCGTTTCCTCAGCCACGTGGAGCGACCACGGGAATGGTTCCAAGACCTCTCTCGCCTTGAGAAAGTTGACCACCCGTGAAATTTCCTGATCGGAGACGTAGCATCCATGAATCCGAACGGGCTTGGAACTCACCGGAGGGAGAAACAACATGTCCCCTTCCCCCAGCAACTGTTCCGCCCCGTTCATATCGAGAATCGTCCGTGAATCGACTTTCGACGAGACCTGGAAGGAAATTCGCGCGGGAAAATTGGCTTTAATCACCCCCGTGATCACATCCACCGAAGGCCGTTGCGTCGCCAACACGAGATGAATGCCTACTGCCCGCGCCATCTGCGCCAATCGGGCGATGGCATTTTCCACGACGGACGATTCCGACAGCATCAAGTCCGCGAGTTCATCAATGATCACCGCGAGATACGCCAGCCGGGGGCTCCCCTCAGGCCTGCCCCGGTTATACGCCTCAATCGACCGAACACCCAGCTCTGCCAAGAGCTTATACCGGGTCTCCATGTGCTTCACCACCAGCTGCAAACATTTGGCGGCTTGTTTGGCATCTGTCACGACCTGCCACGCCTTTTCCTTGCCGTTCATCTCGGAGACCAGGGGGTTATCCACGAGATGGGGAATCCCGTTGTAGACCGAGAGCTCGACCCGTTTCGGATCGATCAAGAGCAATCTGACCTCTTGCGGGGTGGAGCGATACACGAAACTCAGAATCGTGTTATGCAAGAAGACGCTCTTCCCGCTGCCGGTGGCTCCAGCAACTAGGAGATGAGGCATATGCAAGAGATCTGCGACATAGGGATCCCCTGAGGTGTCTTTGCCGAGCGCGATCGGAAGACAGGATCGACATTTGTCAAAAGTGTCAGCAGCAAGGACATCCCTCAGCTTGACGATCGCACGCGTCTTGTTCGGTATCTCGACCCCGACCGCCGCCTTTCCAGGCACGGGAGCGATGATGCGGACGCTCAGGGCCTTCAAGGAGAGGGCCAGGTCATCCGCCAAGCCCACGATCCGATTCACCTTGATCCCTGGTGCGGGCTCAATCTCGTACCGGGTAATTACCGGTCCCGATAGGGTTTCGCTGATGCGCCCTTCCACGCCAAAATCTCGGAGGGTCCTCTCGAGGGTTTCCTTGTTGGCTTCCCGCTCGTGATCGAGTGGGGCCGCAGCAGACACCGGGGCCGAGGCTTCGAGCAGGGCAAGTGGGGGAGGCTCATATCCGTCCATGTCCTGTGGGATTCTCTGCACCGTCACCGATTCCTCCCGAGGACGATCCTGGATCCCCTCCGGATGTGCGGTCCGGACGGGTCGCTCCCGCGTTGCTCTGTCTTGACGAGTGACCAGCACATTTCGCGCAGGCTTTGCTCGGATCCATGTTCGAAGTGTGGAGACCAGCGTGAGGGCGCGCCGACCAAGCCAGAGGAAGATCTCCTGGACGGAGCGGATGAGCCCGATAAACGAGCCCTGAGAGACCAGGACGAGAAAAAGGAGTATCCCGGTAAGGGTTGTCAGGTACAGACCGAAGGGACCGAGGGTGGGACGCAGTTTGTGGAAAAGGACTACCCCGATGAAGCCCCCTGTGGGTTCTTGCCGGAAGGCGGAAAGGAACCCTTCTTGCTCCAGCAGCGTCAGCAGGAGGCAGGTCGAGCCGAGGAGCAGGAAGAAGCCAATGACCCGGACGGTCTGGTGCTGCAGCCGCCGCCGGCTCACCAGCGAGAACCCGACCCCGAAGAGGGCCGGGGGGAGCAAGAATGCAGTAACTCCCAAGATCCCGAGAAGGTCGCCGGCCAGGTGGGCTCCCACCAGTCCACCGAAGTTCTGGACCGCTCCTCCGCGGGGGACATAATGAAAGAAGGAAGGATCCTGGGGACTGTACGAGAGGAGGCTCACCAGTAACAGGAGGGCAAAGGCCATGAAAAGGAGACCCAGGACCTCCTTTGTCTTGGGGTGACGTAAGACTGATGATAACACCGGGGAGCGCTTCATCGTCCCTCCTCTGGGTTCATGGTGCATAGTTCATCGTTCATCGCCCATGAAATACTCACCCTAAACCCTCAATGCTGAACTATCCCCTATACTTCGATGATAATGGGCAGGATCATAGGTCGGCGATCAAAGGTTTTGTGAATAAACTTCCGCAGGCCGGTACGTATCTTTTCTTTGAGGATGTTCACATCTTCGCGTTCCTCGTCCGGACAGCCTGCCAACAGCTCCTTCACTAAACGATTGACCGCATCAAAGAATGCCTCCTGATCCTGCAGATGGACGAACCCACGCGAAACAATTTCGGGGCCGATGACAACAGCTCTGCTCTGATGATGGAGGCCCACCACAACTACCACCATGCCATCCCTCGCCAGATGCTGCCGTTCCCGCAACACGGCATCACCGACATCTCCCACCCCCTTCCCGTCCACGAAGACCCGTCCCCCCGTTACCTTGCCGACGATTTCTCCCGTCTCGGGAGTGAATTCGAGGATATCCCCATTCTCCGCCAGGCAAATCCGGGCCTCGTCGATCCCGACAGCCGCCGCCAACCGCGCATGGTGATGGCGGTGTCGGTACTCCCCGTGGATCGGGACAAAGAACTTCGGTCGCGTAAGATTCAACATCAGCTTGAGTTCTTCTTGGCACGGATGACCCGACACATGAACCGGAGCAAACTCTTCCGTAATGACCTCCGCGCCCCGTCGAAAGAGTTGGTTGATGGTCCGTGCGATGGCCTGTTCATTTCCTGGGATTACTCGTGCGGAGAAGATCACCGTATCTCCGGGAGTGATCTCAATCTGCTTATGCTCGCCTGTTGCCATGCGAGCGATGGCGGACAGCGGCTCGCCTTGTGAGCCGGTGGCAATGATCACTGTCTCGGCCGGGGAGAGGTGTTTGAGATCGTCCAGGCGGACCAGGACCCCGGGCGGAATCTTGAGATAGCCGAGATCCCCTGCGATCCGGGTGTTGGCGACCATACTTTTGCCGTGAATGGCCACTTTCCTTCCCATCTTGGCCGCGACGTCCAGGATTTGCTGGATCCGGTGAATGTGGCTGGCAAAGCAGGCGACGATGATCCGCCGCCTGACTGTTCGAAAGATCTCTTCCAAGGCCTGCCCAACCGTCCGCTCGGAAGGGGTAAAACCGGGACGGAGAGCATTCGTTGAGTCGGAGAGAAGCACCAGTACCCCGCGATCTCCCAGTTCGGCGAATTTGTGGTAATCGGTGAGTTCCCCATCCACGGGGGTGGGATCAAACTTGAAATCCCCGGCATGCACCACCAGGCCCGCAGGGGTCTCCAAGGCCACCCCCACCCCATCCGGAATGCTATGGCAGACCCGCATACACTCTACCTGCAGCCCTCCCAGACTGAAGCGCTCGCGGGGCGTGATCGGCCACAGGTCAGCCCGGACATCCTGTTCTCGGATCTTCTCGGCTGCGAGACCCAGGGAGAGGGGAGTTCCGAACACAGGGATGGGAAGTTCCTTCAGCAAGAATGGGAGCGATCCGGTGTGATCTTCGTGGCCGTGAGTGAGGATGACCCCTCGGACCTTCTCGCGGTGTTGAAGCAGGTAACTGAAGTCGGGGATCACCAGATCGATCCCCAGCATCTCCTCCTCAGGGAACATCAAGCCCGCATCGATGACGACCATGTCGTCGGCCGTCTCGATGACGAACATGTTCATCCCGATCTCCCCGAGACCACCGAGGGCGATGATCCGGACCCACTCATTTTCCGGCAACGAAGACCACCTCCGATTCTGGTGCGCAGCTGTCGGCAGTCAGCTGTAATCTCCTAGGCGGTTTTTTGTAACTCTTGCTGACAGCTGGCTGCTGACTGCTATGTGCTAATGAACCGTCACTGCCGGCTTGGCGCCCTTCGCCGCCGTGACCCCGAGACGGCCCTTTTCTCTCACTGGTTTCGTCAGCGCCGTCGTCAGCACCTGATCCATGTGTTCGACAAAGATAAATTGCATCCCGCGCCGGATCGTCTTCGACAGTTCCTGGACATCCTTGTCGTTCCTTCGCGGAAGAAGCACTGTCGAGATTCCACTCCGGCGCGCCGCCAACACTTTTTCTTTGATCCCCCCGACGGCAAGGACTTTGCCCCGTAACGTCAGCTCGCCCGACATGGCCACGCTCCGCTTGGCGGGAACTCGCGTCAGCGCGGATATCAAAGCTGTGGCCATCGTGATTCCGGCTGAGGGTCCGTCTTTTGGGATCGCTCCGGCAGGCACGTGAACGTGAATATCGACCTTTCCGAAAAGATCCTCTTTGATCTGAAGCTCCAGGGCCCGCGTCCTGGCGTAGCTGAGCGCTGCCTGGGCGGATTCCTTCATGACATCGCCGAGATGCCCGGTGAGCGAGAGCTGTCCCTTGCCTTTCATGACCGTGGCCTCAACGTACATGATATCCCCACCTGCCTGGGTCCAGGCCAGCCCAGGAGCCACGCCCACCTCGTCCCGCTCCTGCTCAGGTTCGGGGAGATATCTCGGGGCCCCCAGATACCGGTGGAGATTCTGGACGGTGACCCTGGTGACCTCGGTCCGCCCTCCCGCGACCTCCCTGGCAACCTTCCGACAGATCGTGGCGATCTCCCGCTCCAGATTCCTGAGCCCCGCCTCCCGGGTGTACCCGCGGATGATCTTGAGCACGGCTTCATCGGTGATTTGCAGTCGCCTGTGAGTAATTCCATTCTCCTGTAGCTGCCGCTCGATCAGATACCGTCGGGCGATGTGGAGCTTCTCCTCCTCCGTGTAACCGGAAATAGGGATAATCTCCATACGATCCTTGAGGGCGGGAATGATCGGGTCAGCCATGTTTGCCGTGGTGATAAACATGACATTCGAGAGATCGAAGGGAACCCCCAGGTAATGATCGGTGAAGCTCACATTTTGTTCAGGGTCGAGGACTTCCAAGAGGGCCGCCGAGGGATCACCGCGGAAATCGGCACCCACCTTGTCGACCTCGTCGATCATGAAGATGGGGTTGTTCGTCGCGGCGGTCTTGATTCCCTGGATGATCTTGCCGGGGAGGGCACCGATGTATGTTCGCCGGTGGCCCCGGATTTCTGCCTCGTCACGAACGCCGCCGAGTGAGATCCGAACAAACTTCCGACCGAGCGCTCTCGCGATGGAGCGTCCCAGGGAGGTCTTGCCGACTCCCGGCGGTCCCACAAAGCACAGAATGGGGCCCTTACTCTTTTTCTTCAGCTTGCGGACTGCCAGGTACTCCAGGATCCGTTCTTTGACCTTCTCCAGGTCGTAGTGGTCCTCGTCCAGGATTTTCTGAGCCCGTTGAATCTTGACCTTATCTCTCGTGTGCTTGGCCCATGGCAACTCGATGAGCCAATCCAAGTATGTCCGAACCACCGAAGCCTCGGCGGCATCTGGGTGCATCCGAGAGAGGCGATTCAGTTGTGTCTTCGCCTCTGCGGCCACCTGAGCCGGCATCTTCGCTTTCTCAATCTTCGTCGAATATTCTTCGATCTCTTGCTGCCGTTCGTCGGTCTCGCCCAGCTCTTTCTGAATGGCCCGCAGCTGCTCCCGGAGGTAATACTCCCGTTGGGTCTTGTCCATCTCTTCCTTGGCCTGGATCTGGATGCGCTGCTGCACCTCCAACAGTTCAAGTTCTTTGAGGAGAAAATCGCTGATCCGCTGGAGCCGTTGTATCGGATCGGTGATCTGAAGGATCTCCACCCCCTGTTCCACCTCAAGGTGAAGATGGGAGGCCACCAGATCGGCCAGCCGTCCTGGGTGATCCAAGTTGTTGATGATGACGAGGATATCAGGCGATATCTGCTTCCCAAGGGAGGCGCTCTTCGATACCTGCTCCTTGACGGTGCGAATGAGCGCTTCGATTTCGACGCCCATCGCCGGAACCTCCTCATCGAGGATCTCAACGATTCGGCCCTCAAAGTATGGCTCTTTCCGCAGGAACTCCGTAATTTGGGCGCGACCGAGCCCTTGCACCAGGATCTTCACGCGACCGTCGGGCATTTTGAGGACTCGCATGACCATGGCCACGGTGCCGACCGTGTGGATCTCCTCAGGACGCGGATCCTCCACTTCGGCGTTGCGTTGAGCCACGAGGATAATGAGGCGATCCCGGCTGAGCCCTTCCTCCACTGCCCGAATGGATTTCTCCCTCCCGACAAAGAGCGGAAGGATCATAAACGGGTAGACTACGACATCCCGTACCGGCAGGACGGGAACCGTCTCGGGGATTTTGCGCTCTCCCTGCCCTTCGGGTATCACCTCGGCCACGGTCTTCGCCTCTTTCTTCCCTCGTTTCACCAAGACACCTCCAGTCCTGGACTCCGACTTGTTCGCTGCTCGCGCAAGGTTCGTTCCCGCTCAGTGCTCCGTCGTTGCTTACCCCCCTCTCCCCTCCTCCTATTCTGCTTACGCATGAGGACCATCGTCTTTCGAGTCTTCTCCATCGAGATCCAGCTCTTTGAGATATTCCCGAAAGGCTTTTCCGATGTCCGATCGCTTGAGGGCCAATTCGACCGTCGCCTGCAGAAATCCCAGCTTGTTCCCGGTATCGTGGCGCCTGCCTTTAAGCTCACAGGCGTAGACCGCCTGGTGGCGTAAGAGCCCTTTCAAGCCGTTGGTCAGCTGGATTTCTCCGCCGACATCCGAAGGCGTCTGTTCGAGCTCCTCAAAGATCTGAGGGGTGAGGATGTATCGACCGACGATTCCCAGGTTGGAGGGGGCCTCCTCAGGAGATGGCTTCTCGACGAGGTCGGTGACCTGGTACAGCCCGTTTTCGACCGGCTGCCCTGCAATGATCCCATAGCTGCTGACGCTTTCTCGGGGGACAGGACACACCCCAAGTACCGAAGACTGATAGCGGTCGAACACTGCTAAGAGCTGTGCCGTAGCCGGCATGGGGGCATCGATCAGGTCATCCGGCAAGAGGACAGCAAAAGGCTCCTCGCCGACCACATCCTTCGCTACCAAGACGGCGTGGCCCAGACCGAGCGGTAACTTTTGGCGGATGTAACAGAAGGTGAGCTCCGCGATCCTCCGCACATCCCTGAGCAGATCCTCCTTTCCCTGGGCGGCCAGGGCCTGCTCGAGCTCCACTGATCGGTCGAAGTGATCCTCAATGGCGTTCTTGCCCCGGCCGGTCACCATGATGATGTCTTTAATGCCAGCCGCGAGCGCCTCCTCGACCGCGTACTCGATCGCCGGCCTGTCCACAATAGGGAGCATCTCCTTCGGCTGGACCTTCGTGGCCGGCAAGAACCGGGTCCCTAAGCCGGCAACAGGAAAGACCGCCTTTCGGACCTTCACCACATCACCCCTGTATCGCGTCCCATCACACACTGCTCGCCGGTACGAATTTAGAGAGTATAGAACCCCTCTGCGAAAGTCAATACGGGCCGGCGAAAAAAGACTTGACAACGTCGGGCAAATTCCGTAAATTCGCGCCTGCTCTGCGCAGGACGAGGACCTGGAATAGTACTCGAAATCCGCACGGCAGTGGTTTCGATCCCGCTGGTTTGTCTAACCGCGGGGGGAGATCCAGGACCCTCGCGGTTTTTTTGTGCCCGACAGAGCTGAGTCGGGCTTTCGCCACGGAAATCTGAGAAGGAAAGGAGGGACAGCAGTGCGGGTCAATGGCAAGGTGAAATGGTTCAATGACGCCAAGGGATACGGCTTTATCGAGCGGCCCGAAGGCGACGACGTCTTCGTTCACTACACCGCCATCGCAGGAACAGGCTTTCGGTCACTGACGGAGGGCCAGGAAGTGGAATTCGAGATTGTTGATGGCCCGAAGGGAAAGCAAGCCGCTAATGTGACCAAGATGTAGTTCTGCCCCTTTCCTGAAGGAAGGCCCCGGGTCGCCGGGGCTTTTCCTTTTCCGGAGGTGGCGCATCTTGTTCAGACGGTTTTTGCCAGCTCCTCCGCCGGGATCTCAACGCCGCACAGATCGCAGTGGACGCTGTCGCCCGCCGTCGTCATGTCAAATTCCATCACCGAGCAGAACGGACAGAACCGGATATCCTTCATGGTCATAATCTCCTACCGATACCGATCTTGCCTTAGCCCATCCCTTCTCATTCACGAAGTCGCGGCGACGTTTAATGTTCGAGAACCCCGATCGTCCTTCGCCTCCATCATGCTGTGTCTTTTTGTTACCATTATAGCACAGGAGAGGGAGTCAGACCCGCCACGCAACAGGGAGCAGCAACGCAGGCAACAGGGGGACCCTGAGAAAGGAGCATAGATGAGCCGATTGGAAGCCCTGCAAGCAATGCTGCAGAAAGATCCTACCGATGCATTGCTCCATTACATGCTGGCTAACGAATACTTCAACACAGGACAGTATCTCGAGTGTGTCACGACCATGGAGAAGTATCTCACATTGACCGAGGACGAGGGAGCAGCCTATCGGACGCTGGCCCAGGCCCTCACGAAACAGGGGAAGATCTCGGAGGCTCGCGAAGCGTATCAGGCGGGAATTCGGGCCGCGCAGAAATTTGGACATCCAAGTATGGTGGAGGAATATGAAGAGACCTTAAAGAGCCTGGAATGACTTCTTCAGCGCTCGCGAAGCTTTCGAACGAAGAAGAAATGGCGGTTCTAGCTGGAAGCACGTGCTCACGTCTCCGCCGCCACCAATGTCTCTGTCGCCTGGACGCCCTGGATGCCTCGAATTTGGCCGATCACCAGTCGGGAGAGCTCGGTCAGCGTCTTCGCTTCGACCTGGATGATCGCATCCCATCGTCCAAAGACAACGATAATATCCTTGACTCCCGGACAGACACTTATCTGGGAAATAGCGGATGACTCAAATCCAGGAACCACGCGCGCCAAGACATACGCTTTTACCATTGCTCTCCCCTTCACAACGCGTCGCTCATTTACAACCGGCTCTCGTATCGGGCGTCTCTCATGGCCACACCGCAAAAATCCGGTTACGTGCGATATACGAGTTGCTGAAAGCGGAGGGGATCCGCCGCCATGGTGACGTTATTGAACAGACAGTAGGTACGGTCTCCGGCACGGAAACCGCAGCAGCCGATCTTCATCTGCCTGCCGCCTTGTTACGGGATCGTCCGGGAGAGTTCCTTAGGGATGTTGAGCGGCGGGTCGTCGAACGGGTCGTAGATCACCTTTAGCTTCTCACCCGCTCGCAAAGTGCGCTTTTCATCCTGAATCCCATTGAGGAGGGCAAGGTCCCATGCTCGATTCTCTTTCCCCCAAAGAGTCCTGGCCAGCTCTTCCAGGCTCTCTCCTCCTTGGGCGGTAATCACCCTCACACGTTTTTGCTCGTCCCGAGGCCCGTAGACCAGCCCTTCGAGTCGAGCCTTGTATTCGTCCGGCTTCACGTCGAGGGATCCGACCTCTGGGGCGTCAAGGGATCTTCCCTTGGGCGGATCCAGAATTCCGATCATGACGCGGGCCCGATCAATCCGTTCTAAGGTGTCCGGGTGGGTGGCTTGAAAGGCGTGGTATCCTATGCCACTGAGGCGGTTCTGGATCTGAAGGGTCCGCATGAAGCTTATCATCCCGCGGGGATCGTAGCCCGCCTTCGTGGCCCACCGGATTCCCTTTTCGTCTGACTCCAGCTCGGCCTCTCGCCCGTACCCCAGAAGGATCTGGTTAAAAATCTCATTGGACAGTGCCATCCACCCGGCCGCGTTTTCCCGGCCTCCCGGACTCACCACGGCAAGGCCCAATGTCAAGATTTGCGCCCCAAGCGCACGCGTCATTTGCTCGGCAGAATGGTGGGAGGTAACATGCGCGATCTCGTGCCCTAAGATCGTCGCCAGCTCAGTCTCGCTATTGAGTTCGGCCAGCATCCCCCGGGTGACATAGACGAACCCCCCGGGGACGGCAAAGGCGTTGACCATCGGATGGTCGACGACGGTAAACTGAAAGGTGAAGGGGGAGGGTTCCGCCTTCCGCAAAACTCGGTTGGCTACCTGAGTGACGTAGGCTTGAAGGGCCGCGTCCTTGTAATACCCAAACTGCTTCAGGATCTCTGGGTGGGCCCGTTTCCCGATGGCCTCCTCCTTGGCCGGTGAGATCACGGAGAAGGCTGAGGCCGGTTGTGCGCCCAGAAGCATTCCCCCCACGAAGCCTCCCCCCAGCAGGAGCAGCCTCTGCAGAAACCCTCGGCGGTTCATGCCGCCGCACCACAGGCAAGATGTCATGATTCCACGGTTCTCCCGTCAGGGTCCACTCGCGAAAAGGTCCAGGCACACCTTATGGCGGGATGGACCCATATCCTACCATTATCCCTTCAGTTCAGCAAGGAAGTTGCGGTCCCGAGATTGGCAGTGGGTGGACGATGAAGCCTGATGAGCAGGGGGAACACATGCCGTTGCGGGAGGAATGTCCGACTAAATGGAGGACGACGTCCGAGGGAATTGCGGGGGGGAAATAGATGAATCGCCGGCTCCACGGCCCAGTCACTGCGCCAGCGATCGCGTGCCTCGCCTTGTCGCATCTACTCCGCGATGTGGACCAATGCGTCGGTCGGACTGGCCAGCGCCCCGGTGAGGATCCTCCCCGTCACCCTTCCCCCTTCCCGGACGACCAGCACCTTACTCCGGACGCTGCCTTTCACATGGCCGGTCGGTGCAAGTTCCACCTTGCTGAAGGCGTTGACATTTCCGTGAACCGAGCCACCCACGACGATTTCCGTGGCGGAGATGTCCGCATGGATGCACGCGGCCTCTGAAATCACCACCGTCCCGGTAAGGTCAATCCTTCCTTCAAACTGACCCGCCAGCTGCACATCTCCTTCGCCCAAGAGCTCACCCCGTACGACTAACCCTGTCCCGACGGCAAAGGACATGTGTCTCCTGTCTTAGTCTTCACCCTCTGCCGCGACTTTCAATCGCGACAGCGCAGCTTGTGCAGCTCGTGCCTCTTCCAAGAGAACAACGAAATCGTCCTCTGGGGCGTGGCCGGGTCCATCTCTACCGTGCCGGACCATCGTCTCGAGCCGGTTGGTCAGATCTCCCAGGCGGCCCCGCGCATCCCGAACGCTCTCGGCCAGGCTCTCGATCGCCCGGTTCAGAGCGGTCTCCAGTTCCACAAGATCATCCCCCTTGCGGAGCTTAAACCCTGTCGAGAGATCCCCTGCTGCCATCCGATCCGCCACCTGTTGGAACCGGTAGAGAGGGCCGGCAAAGCGGTGAGTGAAAAACACCGTGATAAAAACGCTGAGAAAAGCCGAGATGATCATTGCGACAAAAATGGCCGGCCAGATGCGGATCCCCAGGGCTCGAAGGTCCTGAGCCACGACTTGCTTGACGGTGGCAGAGGCTGACGAGTAGAGGAGCACATCCAGAGGGACAAAGAGGAACGCAATGATGAGCAAGGAAGAAATGATCAGCGGGACGAGGGAGAGATAGACATATTTCCGCTGGATTCCGTGGACGAAGAAGCGGCGCCGCCTCGATGGCTTACGCACGGTCATGGGCTCCCTTCCCGTTCGGGGGGGGCCACAATGCCGTACGCCTTAAGCTTCCGGTGCAGGTTTGAACGCTCGATCCGTAGCCGCGCCGCCGCCCGGGTGACATTCCACTGGTTTTCCCGAAGGTACATCAGGATATACTCCCGCTCGAACCGGTTTCGCGCCTCTCGGAGCGAGGCGCTTTTCCAGGCCTCGGGAACGAACGCGGTTTCCTCCTCCCGGCCTGGACGAGCCCGCAGGGCGGGCTCGACATTTACGCGGTGGATGACGTCTCCAGGAACCATGATAACCAGCCGTTCGATGATGTTCTTGAGCTCCCGGACGTTCCCCGGCCACGAATGTTGCAAGAACAGTTCCATCGCGTCTGCCGAGAGCTTCTTTTCCCGCTTCCCGTACTCGGCGCAGAATCCCTTGAGGAAGTATTGAAGCAAGATGGAGATATCCTCCCGACGCTCCCGGAGCGGTGGCACCTCAAAAGGAATCACGTTGAGTCGATAATAGAGGTCCTCCCGGAAACGACCGTCGCCGATCTCCGCCTCCAGATCCTTGTTGGAAGCCGCGATGACCCGCACGTCCACCCGAATGGCCTCGGTTCCCCCAACCCGCTCACAGGTCTGTTCCTGAAGCACCCGGAGAACCTTGGCCTGGGTTTTCAGGGTCATGTCGCCGATCTCATCGAGAAAAATGGTTCCCCCGTCCGCCAGCTCGAATTTTCCCCGGCGAGTGGTGATGGCACCGGTAAAGGCCCCCTTCTCGTGGCCAAAGAGCTCACTCTCGATCAGTTCGTCGGGGATCGCAGCGCAATTGACCTCCACAAAGGGCTTCTCCCGCCTCAGACTTGCCCGATGAATGGCTCTGGCGATCAGCTCCTTGCCGGTTCCACTCTCTCCCCGGATCAAGACACGGCCGTGGCTAGGTGCCACCGACTCGATCTGCTTCAGGATTTTTCGAATCGTTGGACTGTCGCCGACGATCTCGTACTGACGCTCGAGGTGCTGTCGTAAGGCCCGGTTCTCTTGTAGGAGGCGTTGCTGCTCCAGGGCGTGCCGGACTGCCAGCAGGGTTCGCTCAATGGTGGGTGGTTTTTCAATGAAGTCGTAGGCCCCCATCTTGAGGGCGCGGACGGCCGTTTCAACGGTTCCGTGCCCTGAGATCATAATCACCGGAGTCTCGGGAACCATACCTTTCAGCATATCCAGGGCCTGCAGGCCATCCATGCCGGGAAGCCAGATGTCTAAAATGACGAGGTTGGGAGACGAGCGCTGGACCTCTGCGAGGGCCTCCTCCCCACTGTGCGCGGTCCGAACCGCGTACCCTTCATCCGTGAGAATGCCCTCGATCACCTTGAGGATATTAGGTTCGTCATCCACGACCAGGATGTCTTCTCGCGGCACAATCCACCTCACACTACCTCAGCCACCACCGGCAGGCTGGGAAATTCCATGATCATGCGGGTCCCTCGTGGGCGATTCTCTTCCACCCGAATGGTGCCACTGTGCTCCATGACAACACGGTACACGATGGCGAGCCCCAAACCGGTCCCCGATTTCTTCGTGGAGAAGTAAGGGAGAAACAGGTGCTCTCGGTCTTCCGGGGGGATCCCGGGGCCAGTATCTTCGACCTCCACATGAATCCGCCCATCATCCGGCAAGTACCGAGTCTTCAGGCAAATTTCCCCCTGCTCCCCCACGGCCGCCACCGCGTTGTCTACCAGATTGACCAGCGCGCGTTTCATCTGATCCTGGTCTAGGTTGATCGGAGGCACATGCGGATCGAGCACGGCGGTCAGCCGGATGTCCCGGGAGACTCCGGAATACAGCGTGAGGACTTTCTCGATCAGCGCATGGAGATCACCAGGTCGCGTGCGTGCGCTTGGCATGCGGGCATACCGGGAGAATTCATCGACCAGGGCTTTCAGGCCATCCACCTCCTGAACGATGGTCTGGGTACACTCATCAAAGACGCGAGAGAAGTCGGTGGACCCTTGAGCGAATTTTTTACGAAGGCGCTGGGTGGAAAGCTTAATAGGCGTTAAGGGGTTCTTAATCTCATGAGCGATACGGCGAGCTACCTCCCCCCACGCCATAGCCTGCTGAGCCCGGATGAGCTGTGTAATGTCATCAAACACGACCACCATGCCGAGATATCGGCCTTCGCGATCTCTCAGGCTCGAAATGTTGACCACAAAGGTCGCCACCCGTCCCAGGAGGGAGAGGGTCACCTCTTCATTCACCGTGGCCCGTTCATCCTGGGCCATCCGGTCTATCAGATGGCGAAGGGGGGCCAACGGGTCGGCGGCGAAGAGCGCCCGATAGTGTCGCTGGAGGGCCACTGTGGGATCGAGGTCCAGCATGCGAGCCGCCGCGCGGTTCAAAGTATTGACGCGACCCGCTCCGTCCACCGAGAGCACGCCGGCCCCGATGCTTTCCAGGACCGTCTCCATGTACGCCCGGCGCTGTCCCAACTCAACATTGGTCCGCTGGAGATCCTGGTTCGTCTCCGTCAGCTCGATCTTGCTCCGGCGGAGATCCTGGGTCATCCGGTTAAAGGAGTCCACGAGCATCCCGATCTCATCATCCGCCTCGACCTGTACTTGGTACTCCAAGTCTCCGGCGGCCACCGCTCGTGTCCCCTCGGCCATTTTCTGGATCGGAACGGTGATCCGCCGCGCCATATGGACGCCGATCCACACTGCACCGAAAATGATCACCAACGTGACCATCAAGAAGAGCATGTTGTAAATGCCCTTGATCGGTTTCTTGAGCAACTTGAGTTGCTTGTATTCATTCACCCCCGTGGTGATGTCAGTGGCCTTTCGGGTCATGCCTTTTGGAACGAGATACCCCACCGCAGCGACCCCAATGATTTGACCCTTGCCTGAAGGACCGTCGATCGGGACGATAGCCCGCACCAGGTCCCCCGCCGCGGTCGCCTGGATGAGAGATTGGTCCCGTCCCGTCAGGGATCGCCGGACATACCGATGTGTCGCCGAAATTGCCTCATCTTCATTCACCTGGCCTCCCCTGACCCGTAACCGCTCTCGCCCCTTGCGGTCAAAGATCTGGAGCACGGCCAGCTGCATTTCCTCAAGCCTTCCCTTGGCAAATCGATCGAGGTACGGCTCGCTCGCGTCCAAGAGCCCCTCCGTCGCGATACGCCGAGCAATCTGCCTGGCCGAAACGAGGGCTCGCTCGTTGATATCCCGATAATAGGTTTCGGCAACCTCTAAGGAACGCTCGAGGGATTTCTCAACCTGGATGTTAAACCAACTGTCCACGCTGGTCGTGATGAGGTTGGAGGCGACGAGGAAGAGCAGCGCAGCCGGCAGGAGGGCGAGGCTCAGAAAGGTCACAACCAACTTGACCCGGAATTTGGACCCCAGGAGGTTGTGCCGACGCTCCAGATAGATCTTGAACAGATTCCGAAAAACCAAAAGGAAGAGGAGGACAAGAAGGATCAGGTTCACATTGACCAGGGCGAAGATCAGAATATTGCTGGGAATGGGAGAGGGATACCGAAGTTGGGGGAGGAGGACCTGGACTGCGGTGAGCACCGCGACCAGGCCTCCCACCCCGACAATGATGAACCAGCTCCGCCGTTGCCGTTGTTCCGTTTTCTCGCCCAGAGTCTCCACCATCCGCGCCTATCCTGACCGCATGCGGCTTACTCGAAAGGGAGAACAGAAGCTATAAGGGTATCACTATAGCTAAAAATCAGACAGGTTGACAAGGAGAAACGGCTCGCACGGGGCAGAGGAGCCGAGAAGTTACGAGGAGGCAGGCAGGGGGATTGGGAGCGGTTCAGGGGCCGTGACGACACATCGAGAGACCTCGTCCGATTCGAGGTGCCGCTGGATCTCCTTGACCAAAGTGGTATGGAGCAGATGACCTGCCCCTTTGGCCACCACGGTCCCTTTCAGCGGGCGCCCCAGGAGGTACAGGTCACCAATAAGGTCCAACACCTTGTGGCGGATTAACTCGTCCTCGAAGCGAAGGTAATTCAGGGCACCCTCCTCGCCAATGACCACGGTATTTTCCAGAGAGCCGCCAAGGGCAAGGCCCCGACGCCAGAGTTGCTCAACATCCCTGAGGAAGCCGTAGGTCCGAGAGGGGGCGATCTTTCTTATAAAGGTCCTCCGAGAGATCAACAGATCGATCGATTGCTCGGAGAAGCAGGGATGGTCAAAGGACATGGAGTAATGGACGCGGAACCGGCTGGAGGGGAGAATCTGAATGCTTCGATTCCCCATGTCGATGACGAGAGGTTTGGTGACCAAAATATAGGTCTTCGGGACGTAATGCCGTCGAATCCCTGCTTCGAGGAGGAGGTCGACGAAGGGAGCTGCACTCCCATCCATGACGGGGAGCTCGGGTCCCGAAACCTCAACGATCAGGTTGTCGATCCCGAGGCCAGCGAGGGCAGCCAGAAGGTGCTCAACGGTCTTTACTTCAACCCCGGCCTTCCCAAGCGTTGTGGCGTAGTGGACATCAAGGATATTTTCGGGACAGGCCTGGATGACAGGGGTATCCGGGAGATCCATCCTGCGGAAGACGATTCCGGCATTGGGCGGGGAGGGATGGAGGGTCATAGTGACCTCCCGCCCGGTGTGGAGGCCGACGCCGGAACAGGTGATGGTATTCCGGATCGTCTTTTGTCGGCCCAATTCTTCTCCCGCCGGTTGTGGTGTTCGAAGACGGAAAACTTATCCTATCAAGACGTCAGGACCTGGAGCGGGTTGCAAGGCCCATACCAAGGACGTTAATCTCTCCTCCCTTGGATAAGGGCTTTAAATTTCGACACATAACGGATCGCGATCTCGACCGCTTTTCGCTATTGTGATTTTTTTGCAACTGTGAAGGCCTCACATGTTGAACAAAGGACACAAGTGGTCTTCAGGCGGGTTGCCAGGCCTTCTTAAGAATTCGAGCCAGCACCGACCGGCATTCCCCGTCCTGAATGGGTTGGAGAACTTCGTGGAGATGCGCCTCCATCTCTGCTGGGACCGTGGTGCTTCCACGCTCATGGGGCGAGGCGGGGAGGGGGGAGGAGTCAAAAGAGAGTATGCCAACAGTGAAGAAGAGCTCCCGCACCACTCGCGAGCCCAAGCGAGCCTCTAGGCTCGCAAGAATCGTCGGCTTTAAAAACATCAGCTGCTGGAGCCAGACGGCGTCGCTCACCGTCACGTGGAGCCGACCGTTCCTCATGAGACCCGGTTGGCTTCGTCGCGCAACTTCTTCACCGACCACGTCTGACCAGAGGCGATGAATGGTCACCGTCGTCCAGCTGACCCCGAGGCCGAGCTGAACAAGTGCTTCCTCCATCGCCTCCTGCAGTGAGGTGAAGTCAGAATGACTCAAATAGCCTCCCTTCGGTGTTAAGGACTCGGTCCCCCGCCGAACTTTATATACCTAGAGTGGCAGCTTTGATAGCCTCTGACTTCCCGAGGGACACTGCGCGCCAACGAGACCATATGCTTGATCGGCCGCGAAGTCAAGTCCGTTTCACGGGATCAAATTGACTTGGCATCACCACGGGCGACTGCGTTGCGCGGGAGGCTTTCCTTGCAAACTCGGAAGACCGAAACTTTTTGCTTGGCTTCCTCTCATTTATTTTCCATATTTGATCTTTAATTGACACGAGAGAGAGGTGCGAGGACTCTGTCCCCTTTTCAACACGCAGGGAATCACAAGATGTCGGATGTCATAGTCGAAGAAATCCCCGTTCCGCACATCGGGACTGACGAGTCCGGGAAGGGTGACTACTTCGGTCCAATGGTCGTCGCCGCGGTGTTCTTCGACTCGGTGACCGGACCGAAACTCGAAGCGGCGGGAGTGAAGGATTCCAAGCTCCTCTCAGACAAGCGATGCCGCGAACTCGCGGCGCGAATCCGGGAAATTTGCCGCGGGAAGTATGAAGAGGTCGAGATCTCCCCAAAGCGCTACAACGAACTGTATGAAAGCTTTCGGCGCGAACGCAAAAATCTCAACCACTTACTGGCTTGGGGCCACGCACGGGCAATCGAAAGCCTCCTGCAGCGTTTCTCCTGTACTCATGCGGTTGCCGATCAATTCGGGGATGAGCGATACATCCGCTCTCGACTCATGGAAAAAGGAAAGCGCCTCCATCTTATTCAAGTCCCTAAGGGGGAGCGATACGTTGGGGTGGCCGCGGCATCCATTTTGGCCCGCGACCGGTTCATCGCCCGCATGCAAAAATTCAGTCACGAGTATGGGTTTGCACTGCCGAAGGGTGCGTCGGAGACCGTGATCATCGCCGGGAGGCGGATCATCAAGGAGAAGGGGGAAGCGGAGTTGCGAAACGTTGCGAAACTTCATCACAAGACGACACAGAAGATTATGCAGTCAAATAAGTAGCGCGTGGCGGGTTGAGGCGGTCGAACACGTGAACCTGATGGGATCAAAGAAGGGCGCCGTCATTGCTCGGCGGCGGGCTCGATCTCCTGCTGCATCTTGTGAAGGGCGAGGCGTGCCGCTGCGCGTACCATATTGCTCGGGTCCTTAAAAGCTCTCTCCAACCCTTCCCGTGCTTCGGGGGAGCCCAGTTCACCGAGCGTCCGCGCGGCGGTTGTCCGGATATCTTCCGGAAGGCCCTTTCGTAGACCGAAGAATCGCGGACGGCGCCCAAGGATTCGCAGGAGCGGACTCACGGCACGTGTGTCCTTCAACGTGCCGAGGTGGAGGCAAGCAACCCGCAACACATGCTCGCTCGGTGGGTGCTCGAGCAGGGCGATCACGGAGTCGATCAGCTCCACTCCCCCAAGCCTATGGACGCACTCGAGGGCTCCGAGCACCACCTCGGATTCCGGCTGGTTCATCGCCTGCCGCAGGAACCGCACCGCATGCACCCGCGAGAGCCGCGTGATCGTCCGGGCCATTTCGGCCCGGACCTGCACCTCGGGATGGCCCAGGAGAAAGAAAAAGTCGCTTCCCAAAGCCGGCGCGACGATGTCCAGCACTGCCACGATCCGGCACAATTTTTCGATTGACGTGGCTCGCCCCAGCTCCTGGCTGAGTTGCCGAACGCCTGCGTTTCCCTGAACACGAATGAGCGTCGCGGCGACGCGGGACGCTTTTGCATCCTCACCCTCCAGGATCAGCTTCAAAAGGTATGGCGTCATCGAGTCCACGAACCTCCGAATCGGTTCGAGGGCGTGGTCCGCCTCTGGCCCTCCCGATAGTGGTCTGGTGAGGGCGTCGGCGAGAGGTGCCCCTCGCACGAGGTCTCTGCGCTGGATGAGCCGCTTCAGGACCTCGGCGGAGAGTTCCATCTGGCCTTGGAACGCCTCGGAATGCGTCTCTCTCCTTACCACATCCGTGATGGGATCAAGCAGCAAGTCGAGCAGCCAATCAGCGGATTCATCATTCACACGCCTCAACGAAACAAGGAGGCCCTCGGCGGCCTGCCGACGACGGCTCCCATCCAGTTCGCCCAATGCGCCCGTGGTCCGCTCTACGAGCTGCGCTGCCAGATCCTCGCGCCCGACGCTGCGCAGATTCCCGAGAACGTGTGCGATCTCTTCTTGAACCTGCGGCTCGAGGAAAGTCCCTATGGGGTCGTTCAGCCACTGGACTACTCGCTGAAAGAGCTCCTCGGCCTCGGAGATTTCTTCGGTGGCCGTCTCGGGGGGGCCCTCCAATCCCGCCGCGGCCGTGTACGTGTGGGTCCCCACCTCAATACTCGTGATCCTCCGTCCTTCGAGCACGCTCCGCCAGAAGGTCGGTGCTCGCTGCGCTTCCTCGAGGGGGCGGGCGAGTTCAGTGAGAAGCACGCGATAGTCCTCCCGCGTGACTCCGCGCCGGATGGTCAGACTCGTGAGGCCGCTGTCCTCCATGAGCTTTTGAAGAATCTCGATTGTGATGCCGAACTGGCGGGGATTTGGTCGGGTTGCGTTGACGACGATCGTCCCCTCTGCCATGGCGACGGTCAGGGTTGGAAGGCGCTCGAGGAACATCTGGCTCTGGCGGTTCAGCTGATCGAGCGTGAGCGTGATCAGCTCGCTCTCGGGAGGGTAGAGGCGAATGTTATCGACCGTCGCCGCGAGCGAACGCAGGACATCCCGGGCCAACACGAGGGACGGATCGTCCAGGCGTGCCTCTGACTGCTCACGTCTCCAGACCGACTTTCCTTCGTTTCCTGCCAGATAGATGACCGGAAAGACGCGCACGTGGTCGATCCCGAGAGACTCGAGCCGTCGCGGCCAAAATGACAGGTCGTGTTGGATCCCCTGAGACGGGCTGCTGAGGATCCTCAGGAGATTCATCACATCGGCCTCAGTGATCCCGCGCTCGAACGTACACCGGCGAATTCCATGTTCAGTGTAGATGTGCAGCACGTCTTGGACAACCTGATGCAGCCCCTTGCGATCCAGTGGCTTTCCGTTGGCCAGCAGGGCCTGACTTTCTTCGGCGAAGGCTACCGTCTCCACGTGGGCTAACAGCTCCAGGAGTGTAGCGGTGGCCGCCGCCACACTTTCCGACACGCGCTGACTCCCCTCTGGGTACAGCCGCATGTTCTTCACCGCGACGGTTAGGCTTCTCAGAAATCGCTCGGCCAGGGGCAAGGTCTGCTCGTCCAGCTGGAACTGAAACTCCTGTGCCCCGACCCTAAGGCTCAGTTCCCTCTCCACCTCCTCGGCCGAGAAGAGCTCGACCGAGAGTTCCTGCACCCGTCGGCGGTAGTGCTCCGCCTTGGCCGCCTCGTCCGAGCGCTCGAAGTGATACGCCAGGGGACCCAACAATACGCCCTCGACCTGTGGCCCCGCGAGCCGCTCCGTCACCTCCCCGACAACCCGGTGGGTTTGGCGGCGGTCATCCCGTTCGACACCCGAATAAACGATTTGCTGGAAGCACTG
>JBFHXD010000025.1:0-23821 GCA_041599135.1 Methylomirabilales bacterium (SeqCode)
CTACACGTCGATGGTTGTCCTTGCCGACGAGATCTTCGAGGAACGTGGGATCGAGCGCAGGAATAAGGCGCGGGTCGCCCGCGAGCGCCAGGCACAAGCGATGCGGGCCCAGCAGCCTGTTCGCAACTATCGGGTTGATCAAGCGAATCCCGCCTTCAAGCACCACGCGCCGTCTGTCGGAGGCGGTGCAGTAGATCCCATGACTGCCGGCATCGCCCTGGGTCTGGCCGGCTTGACCGTGGCCGTGCTTGCACGCCGGCGTCGTGTCACAAGCGAGCGGTCATGAAAGGCACGTCATACAGGTTCACCACCACGGCAGCGAGGCGCCTCCCGTGCGCCTCGCTGCTCCTTTCTGCGGCGGCCGTGCTGGTCTTTGTCCTCCCCTCTGCCACGACGTGGTTGCAATACGACCGCCTGGCCATCGCGGCGGGAGAAATATGGCGCCTCGTCTCGAGCCATTGGACGCATGTCTCGGGCGATCATCTCTTTTGGGACGTCCTGACGTTTCTTGTGCTCGGCACGCTTTGCGAACGAATGAGCCGACTGCGTTTCTGCGCGTGTGTGCTGGGATCAGCAGTCCTCATCCCGGTGGCTCTTTGGATCACCATGCCGCAGCTCGAGATGTACCGTGGACTGTCCGGGATAGATTCAGCGCTCTACGTGCTGCTTGCAGTCACGCTCCTGAAGGACGAGGTCCACGGCAGACGCTGGGCCTGGGTGATAGCGCTTTCCGGTGTTTTGTTCGCGTTCATCGGCAAAGTGGGCTATGAGATCGCAACCGGCGGGACAATTTTCGTCGATAGCGGAGCCTCCCACATGATCCTTGTACCGCTCGCCCACTGCGTCGGTGCCGTGGTCGGAATGATCGTGGCGTTGATGCCCGAAACGGGAGGTGCCTCATGAAAACGATACATCTCGTGCTTGCACTCCTTATAATCTTTCTGCCAGGATGCCAGGAATCTGCCCAGACAGAGCCCAGTCCATCCGGCAGGAGGAACCACATGGAGAGCGGATTTGTTGAAGCGAATGGCCAGAAGCTATATTACGCGAACTCGCCGAAGCCATTCCAGGTGCGAAGTTGCAGATTCTTGAGGGTGGCGCTCATGGTTTCTTCTTGGAAATACCTGACAAGGTGAATCAAGCAGTCATAGACTTTCTCACCGATTGACACATGGCGAAGTTGACAACAACGGATTTCAAGCCGGCGAAGCCGTGGGGGTGGTTGATTACTCTTGCTGCCCCCTTGAATCGTGTGGTCATCGGCCGTCATACGACGTTAGACGTACGCCCCACTGACGTCACCCTCCTCCAAAGCCTCCCACCGGGTTGTCTCATCGCCCCGAACCACTCCCATCATTATGATGCCCAGGTGACTTTCGAGCTGGCGAGACAGGCGGGACGGCGAGTTATTTTCATGGCGACGAGGGAACTTTTCGACGCGTGGTGGGGTTTTGGCGGATGGTTTTTCCAACGCCTGGGTGTTTTCTCTGTGAATCGGGGCGGTGCCAACGATGAGGCCCGGGAGTTTGCCAAGGAGGTCCTCGCAACAGGGAGCAACGATCTCCTCATGTTCCCCGAAGGTGAGGTCTATCTCTTGAACGATCTGGTCATGCCATTGAAGCCCGGCGTCGCGCGACTCGCCCTCGAGGCAGCCGAGGAGCTAAGAACAGAGGGCCGTCCGCGCCCGATTTTTATCGTCCCTGTGGCCATCAAGTACCGGTACACGGAAGACATTACAGCAGCCCTGGAGTCCTTGACGGCACGCATCGAGTCACACGTTCTGGGACAGTCTGGCGTTGGTCCCCTCTATCCGAGGATCATCGCGATCGGGACGGAGCTCTTAGCTCAGAAAGAACGAACCTACGGAGTGACAGTCGTTCCTGGGGAGGGACTCTTTGAGCGGATCCGCCGGCTCCGACGCACTCTCTTGGAGCAGCTTGAGCGAAAGCACCTCGGCCAAGTTCAGGAGGGTTTCGATTTTGACCGGGCCCGAAAGCTCATGATCCGCATCCAGGGATCCCTGCTCGCCGCAGTCGGGAGCGGTGGATACTACGGCCCACCCGCGGCCCCGCCGGAGGATCCCCTGGCGGCGGACTTGGAAGCTGCCCGCCTGTGCGCCAAGTCTGTTGCATTCCAGGAGGACTACCTTCTTCACGATCCAACTCCGGAGCGCATGGCTGAGACCCTCATCAAACTCGAGCGTGAGGTGCTGGGCATGGAGACCCGCGCGTTCGGGAGGCGCCGGGCCGTAATCCGGATTGCCCCCCCGCTGGACGTCCATGAATACCTGCCCCAGTACAGAGCCTTTCCCGACGACACCATCGAGGCGGTCGTCATTCGGCTCCACGAGACCCTCCAGGCTGCCCTTGACGCCATCCCCCGCGAGGGGGACACGGGCGCTAACCGCTACCAGCATGAACAATGAATGTATACACCTACCATTCAACGTCAGGCCAGGAACCCGACAGCTGCCTCCTCGAAGCCCTAACGTGCCAATTTTTAAAGCAATCGCCGAAATGGCGGCTCGTGGCACACTCCTTGCCTCCAAGGGTATCGTTGCAAACGGAAGACCTCGGGGGCGTTACGATAACGAGACCTTTATGGATATTTATATTAGGACAGTTCATGATGAGGAAAGCGTCCAAGGGGAAATGCGATGTCTGACGGACGGTATAGCAACCTCCTAAAATCCTTTGGCTTCCAGTCCTTCCTCTGGACCCAGTTCCTGGGAGCTTTCAACGACAACGTCTACAAGATTGTCGTCGCCTTGCTCGCGGTCAACGTGGCAACCAGCTCTGGCGGGGGGAGCGGCCAGCTCTCCCTGGTCGGTGCCGTCTTCATCCTCCCCTTCTTTTTCTTCTCTGGCTACGCCGGCCACACGGCCGACGTCTTCAGCAAACGGTCCGTCCTCATCGTCACGAAGGCCCTTGAGATTGTTGCCATGGCTTTAGGGATCTTCGCTTTTCTTTCCGGGCGGATCGACCTGATGTTAGGGGTCCTGTTTCTGATGGCCCTTCAGTCGACGTTTTTCAGTCCGGCCAAATACGGCATCTTGCCCGAGATGTTACCCGACAAGGACCTCTCCCGGGGCAATGGCCTAATAGAGATGACCACCTTTCTGGCCATCATCCTGGGAACCTCGATCGGCAGCGTGATGTTCGCCGCCTGGAAGGACCACCTGGGGTGGATTGGCCTTATCCTTACGGTAATCGCCACGGCCGGGACCTTCACCAGTCTCGGCATTTCGCGCGTCCCCCCTTCGGGAGCCCGAAAACCGTTTCGCTTGAATCCCTGGGGCGAAATCGGGATCGGTCTCACACGTCTCTACCGTGAGCGGATCCTCTGGCTCACGGTCGTTGGTATTTCCTACTTCTGGTTTTTAGGCGCCCTGTTGCAAATGGACATCATCCTCCTGGGCAAAGAAGTCATGGGTCTGGATGATTTTTGGGTCGGCATCCTCGGAACATTTCTGGCCATCGGCATTGGCATTGGCAGCCTGGCAGCGGGGCGATTGTCGGGGGATAAGGTGGAACTGGGATTGGTCCCTTTGGGTTCCATCGGCATCGGAATCTTTTCGATCGTGCTGGCCTCGTCCCCCCCCTCCTACGCCCAGACGGTCGGCGCCCTCCTCCTAGTTGGTTTCTCTGGCGGACTCTTCATTGTTCCCTTAAATGCCCTGCTTCAGCAGAAAAGCGGCCGGGAGGAGAAAGGCCGGCTGATCGCCACGGCCAATTTCCTAAACACTGGAGGCATACTCCTGGCCTCTGGATCCCTCTGGGCGCTGCGCGACCTGCTTCAGGTCCAGGCGGACCAGATCATCTTGCTATTCGGTCTCTTGACGCTCGGTGCGACGGTCTATCTCCTGAGTCTCTTGCCCGATTTTCTAATCCGGTTCACCTTCTGGATGCTTACCCACACCATTTACCGAATCCGCGTTCTCGGTCAAGAGCACATCCCCTTCCGTGGACCGGCGCTTCTGGTCTGCAACCACATTTCTCACGTTGATGCTCCGCTCGTGGGCGCATGCGTGCAGCGATTCGTCCGGTTTATGATGTACCGGCCCTACTTCGAGTACAAACCCTTCAACTGGCTCTTTCGCCTCATGAAGGCCATTCCGGTTCAGGCGAGCAATCGAAAAGACGTGCTCCACTCCCTGGAGCGGGCGCGTGAAGAGCTCCGTCAGGGGCACGTGGTCTGCATCTTTGCCGAAGGATCAGTGAGCCGGACGGGGAACCTACTTCCATTCAAAAGAGGTTTCGAGAGGATCGTCGAGGGATTGGACGTTCCCGTCATCCCGGTTCACCTCGACCGGCTGTGGGGAAGCATCTTCAGCTTCAAGGCCGGCAAGTTCTTCTGGAAGTGGCCCGAGCGGATACCGTATCCCGTCACGGTGTCATTCGGACCGCCCTTATCCTCGAGGGCGACGGCCCAAGAGGCCCGCCATGCCATTATGGAGCTTGGCAGTGCTGCGGTGGAGCACCGACGGACGTCTCGGGATCTGTTGCACTTGCGGTTTCTCCGAACGGCGAAACGCAGGTGGTTTTCATTTGCCATGGCCGACTCCACCGGCAAGAAACTCTCCTATGGGCGCGCGCTCGTTAGCAGCCTGCTGTTTAGCCGCTGGGCGCGAAATCATTGTCTGGAAGAACAAATGGTGGGGATTGTGCTCCCCCCGTCCATCGCCGCGGCGTTAGCCAATATCGGCGTGCTGCTGGCAGGGAAGGTCCCGGTCAACCTCAATTTCACGGCGGGGCGGGAGGCCATGAGCGTGGCCATCCAGCAGTCAGGCATCCGGACGATTATCACGTCCCGAATCTTTGTGGCCAAGGCGAAACTCGAAGAAATGGAGGGGATGGTTTTCCTCGAAGAGGTCATGAGGTGGATCACCCCGTTGCAGAAAGTCCAGGCCACCCTCATGGCCTTGCTCTTTCCCGCTCGCCTGCTTCAGACCCTATACACTCATGCAGACCAAAAGCCCGACAGCCTTGCGACAGTCATCTTCTCCAGCGGAAGCACCGGAATCCCCAAGGGGGTCATGCTTTCCCACCATAACATCCTCTCCAACGTCGAAGGGTTAGCGCAAGTATTTTGGGTCACGACAAAAGACCGGCTCATGGGGGTCTTGCCCTTCTTCCACTCGTTCGGATTCACCGGCAGTCTGTGGTTTCCACTCCTTTCCGGCTTCGGCGTGCTCTATCACGCGAACCCCCTCGATGCCAAGACCGTTGGCCAGATGGTGTCCAAATACCGCGCGACGATCCTGATCGGAACCCCGACATTCTATGCGGCGTACCTCCGGAAATGCACGACTGAGAATTTTTCTTCCTTACGAATTGCCATCGCCGGGGCCGAAAAGTTGCACGAGCCGATCGCGCAGGCTTTCAAAGAGAAATACGGCTTGGACCTGTTGGAGGGATACGGCTGCACGGAGTTGGCACCTGTGGTTTCGGTAAATTTCCCAGACTTTGGTCGGGGGGCCGAGCGTCAGACGGGTTTCAAGCCTGGGACCGTGGGTCACCCCATTCCCGGAATCACGGTGAAAGTGGTGGATCTTGAGACAGGCGAACCCCGCCCGTACGGGGAAGAGGGGTTGCTTTTAGTAAAAGGTCCCAACCGGATGGTCGGCTATCTAGAGCAGCCCGAACAGACGGCGAAGGTCCTCCGGGACGGCTGGTACATTACCGGAGATATTGCCTCTATCGACGAGGATGGCTTCATCCGTATTACGGACCGCCTCTCCCGGTTCAGCAAGATCGGAGGCGAGATGGTTCCTCACATCAAGGTCGAGGAAGCCATCAACCACGTCCTTGGGGATCAGCGGTGCGTCGTGACAGCGATTCCGGATGAGCAGAAGGGCGAGCACCTTGTGGTCCTCTATACACACAACGAAGTTACGGCGGCAGAGATTTGGGAGAAATTATGCCAGACCGATCTTCCCAAGCTCTGGATCCCCAAGCGAGAGAATATTTACTGCATCGAGGCCATCCCCATGCTCGGAACGGGAAAGGCAGATCTCAAGACAGCCAAGATGATGGCCATGGAGAGGGTCGGAAAATGAGCGGCCGATCCGCGCACCGATGCCACAGGACGAATTGACGTGGTGAGACTACACGATAATTTCTCAATGTGTCGACAGGAGGACGAGCCAACGTTACGGACCTTTCGGATGCGGGTGCTGTTTATCCTGGGACTCGCCACCGCGTCGGCCAGCGCCGTCCTTTTCCTACCGCCGATCGCTCAGGACCAGGCCTACCACAACTTCGCCGACCAGCGCAGTCTGCTTGGTATTCCGAACATGCTCAACGTCATTTCGAATGTACCCTTTGTCGTGGTCGGCGCTCTCGGTCTGATGTTTCTGCTGAATCAAGGGCCGATGCGGCCTGATGGCCCGCTCCTAGAGCAATGGGAGCGCTGGCCGTTCCTAGTCCTATTCACGGGTGTGGGGTTGACTGGATTCGGATCTGCGTACTACCACCTGGCTCCAAACAACACGACACTTGTATGGGACCGATTGCCGATGACGGTGGCGTTCATGTCCTTTTTTGTGGCCGTGATTGGCGAACGGATCAGTCTAAAGGCAGGCCAGAGGTCGCTCCTCCCCCTGCTGGCACTCGGGATGGGCAGTGTTCTGTACTGGCACGTTGGAGAGGTCACGGGTCACGGGGACCTTCGCCTATACGGGCTAGTCCAGTTTTTTCCCCTGCTCGCCATCCCGCTGATGCTATTTCTGTTTCCGCCGAGGTACACACGGACGGCTGATCTGCTCGCCGTGGTGGGTTTGTATGCACTCGCGAAGCTTTTCGAGCTGTTAGATGCCCAAGTCTTTGCGCTAGGACGCATCGTAAGCGGACACACCCTCAAGCACCTGGCGTCCGCCGTGGCTGATTACTGGATTCTTCGAATGCTATGGCTCCGCCGCCCCGTCGAGTCCCTCCGCAATCAGCCGGTCGGTGCTCCGGTAGGGACGCCGACGCCCACCTCCCCTAGTTGCCTTTGAGAATTTTGCCGATCTCGTTTGCGCTGTACGCTCGCAGGGTCTCAGTCTGGACATTGCCCATGGAGCCGGCTGCTAACAGGAGGCGGGTTGCGGTGGCGTCATTCGGCGCATCGATGATCGTGACGATATCGTACTGGCCCATCGTCCAGTAGATCTCTTTGACCTTCACCCCCATTCGCTTGGCGAGATTCCGAAAGGCCTCCGCACGTTTGGTCGTTCCCTTGATGTTCCGAATCCCCTGGAGCGTATACTTGCCGAGAATCACATACATGGGCATTGTGTCCCCTCCTTTCACACGTTGAGCAATGAGTGAACCCGATACACAATCTCCGCCCCCGATACGAAGAGTTTAGTCGACTGCCGGGATTTGTGCGCCACCTGGTACCAGTCCTCAACGTGTCGGGACCACCGACGGTATTCTAGCCGGAGCATGTCTCACCGACCAGCAAAAATCCCTTCTTCGCTTGGATGGGTGTGTTTCACCTTGACTCTAAAATTCTCGACAAGTAGGGTGGGTGTCCCAGGAGGAATCGCTGTGACCACATTCGTGAAGGCCCATGGCTTGGGGAACGACTATATCGTCCTCAACGATGCCGACCTCGGTTTTCCCCTGACTCCTGAGGCGATCCGGCTCATCTGCCACCGACACTATGGCATCGGTTCGGATGGCATCCTGCTTTTCGTCGGTCCACGGACCGCTCCCTTCGGTCTCCGCATCTTTAACCCTGATGGGAGTGAAGCGGAAAAGAGTGGTAATGGCATTCGGATCATTGCCAAGTATCTGTTTGAGCATGGCTACACGCGGGAGAAGTCCTTTTATGTCGAGACCAAGGGAGGGCGCGTACGGGTCGAGGTCGAGCCGGAGGGGGATCGGGTCGCGCACGTGAGGGTCGAGATGGGCCGGGCAAGCTTTCGCAGCTCCGACATTCCAATAGCGGGAGAGGAACGAGAGGTGGTGAACGAGGAGTTGAGACTCGAGGGAGAACGTCTGCCATTCACCGCGGTCTCAGTGGGTAATCCCCACTGCGTTATCCTGGTCGATAGCCTCGAACCGGAAGGATTACGGCAACTCGGACCCCAGATCGAGCATCACGCGTCGTTCCCCCAACGGACCAACGTGCAGTTCGCCAAGGTGGGTTCGCGGGATCGCGTGGCTATTCTGATCTGGGAACGGGGAGCCGGTTACACGTTAGCATCCGGCACCAGTGCGTGCGCGGTAGCTGCTGTCTGCCGCCGACTGGGCCTGGTAGATGATCAGGTGACGATCCAGATGCCGGGCGGGGATCTCGCTATCACGATCAGCCCAGGCTGGGAGTTAACCATGCGAGGCCCGGTCAGCGAAGTGTACACCGGCGCCCTGAGCCCTGACCTCGTCGAAGAAATCAAAAAGGTGAAGACTCCGTAGGGAGACGCGGCAAGCACACAGAGATCACAACTGCTTTTGAAGGATCTTGGTCGCCTTCTCGACCGTTTCGCGCTCGCTCTGGTAGCTGAGATGCGTCAAGGCCTCTGGCAGCGAGACCCAGCGGACCTCTTCCACCTCAAAGTCGTGCTGGCTCGGATCACCACCCGTGTGTTCAAAAAGATAAAAGTGAACGCGCTTGTGGATCCGATGCCCTGCCTGCCGGTCCACGAACCAGTATTCGATCTCTCCGAGTTTTCCTATACACCGACCGGTCAGGCCGGTCTCTTCCCGCACTTCCCGCAGTGCCGTCTGTTCAGGATCTTCACCAGACTCCACGAGCCCCTTGGGCAGGGCCCAGACAGTTCCTCCTCGTAAACCGATAATAGCAATCTCTGGTCCCTGGTCTCCCTGCCGGTACAGGACTCCGCCTGAGGAAACTTGATTCCGGACCGGCATCCGCAGCTTTCTGGTTTTCCCCTTCTCCTGCCCGCCTTCGGACTTTGAGCCTCGGAGTTTTGACAAGCGTCATCTCCCGGTGAGGTGAGCCATATTACAGGATGGCGCGGGGGAAACAAGCCATCTGCGGAAGGTCAACCCGTCACAGCGCCCTCAGAAGCCGAGGAGACGAGGCGAGCATATTTAGCCATCACCCCCCTGGTATACGGCAACTTGGGCGCTTTCCACTTGGCCAGTCGCCGCTTGATCTCCACGGCGCTGAGCTCCACATCGAGCCGACGTCGCTTGACATCAATGACGATGACGTCGCCATTCTTCAGCGCTGCGATCGGCCCCCCAATCGCGGCCTCGGGGGCTACGTGCCCTACCATGAAGCCGTACGTGGCGCCTGAGAACCGACCATCGGTCATCAGGGCCACTGATTCCCCAAGACCCGCACCGACGATCGCGCCAGTCACCCCGAGCATCTCGCGCATCCCCGGTCCACCCTTCGGGCCTTCATAGCGGATCACCACGACGTCGCCCGGTTTTATGCGGCCCTGTTTGACTGCTTTAAACGCATCTTCTTCACGCTCAAAGACTTTGGCTGGGCCCCGATGGACCATCCGCTCGTGCCCCGCCAGCTTGATGATACATCCGTCCGGTGCCAGCTTCCCCCTGAGGACGGCCATCCCGCCGGTGGGCTTCAGGGGGCTTCCGAGAGGGCGAATGACCTCTTGACCTGGCCTCTCCCGGGCCGCCCGCGCCTCTTCACCGATGGTCCGACCGCTCACCGTCATCACATCCGCGTGGAGGAGCCCGGCATCCATGAGACGGCGAGCCACGACTGCCATCCCGCCAGCTCGGTACATTTCGGGGGCGGTGAATCGCCCCCAAGGCCTGAGGTCAGCCAGGACCGGAATCTTACGCGAGATCTTGTCAAAGTCATCGATGGAGAGGCGAATGCCCGCCTCCCGCGCCACCGCCAGCAGGTGCAACACCGCGTTCGTGGAACCACCCGTGGCCATGACGCCTGCAATCGCGTTTTCCATCGACTTCCTGGTGATCACCTGCCTGGGACTGATGCCCCTCCGGAGGAGCTCCATGACCAGCCTGCCACACTCAAAAGCCACCTCGTCCTTCCGGAAATCAACCGCGGGGACATCGCCAAAGCCCATGGGACAGATGCCCAGCATTTCAAAGGCCGTGGCCATTGTGTTTGCGGTAAACTGGCCGCCGCACGCTCCCGGGCCGGGACAGGCGCGGTCCTCAATGGCGCGCAATTCTTCCGCCGAGATTCTTCCGGCGTTAAAGGCCCCAACCGCCTCGAAGACGTCCTGAATGGTCAGCCGGCGGTCCTTGTACTCCCCATACAAGATCGAGCCCCCGTAGAGCATCAGGCCCGGAACATTAACCCGGGCCAGGGCCATCACTGTTCCAGGGATCGTCTTATCACAACCGGAAAGGGCAACCACGGCGTCGAAGAGATTGCCGCGAACGACGAGCTCGATCGAGTCGGCAATCACCTCGCGGCTGATCAGGGATGCCTTCATTCCCTGGCTGCCCATACTGATTCCATCAGAGATGGAGACCGTGTTGAACTCGAGGGGCGTCCCCCCGGCCGCACGGATGCCCTCTTTCACTTTCTCGCCTAAGTGACGGAGGTGATAATTACAGGGCCCGATCTCGATCCACGTGTTAGCCACGCCCACGAGCGGCCGCTCGAGATCCCGATCCTTGAAGCCAATCGCCTTGAGCATCGCCCGCGCCGGTGCCCGGTCGGGCCCCTCGGTAATGGCACGGCTCTGATGTTTCGGATCCAAGACCATGACACACTCCTCCCCGGCTTATCCGGTTCCGTTCATGAAGATCCTGCCGCAACGGGACGACCAAGAATGGCGGTAGTATAAGCCATCAGCGATCAGCTGTCAGCTATCCGCTTCAGGACCTGCGGGCTGAGTGCTAACGGCCCCTGCTGCCGACGCGGGAACGCCTCGAACTGGCGACCTCGAGACGAGGGATGAAAGCCCAGTCAAACTCGTGGCAGCGACCGGGCCCTAAGTGCGCCACGACTTGACGGCATTTCTCAATGCGTTTCAGGAACTTCTTGAGCTCGACGCCACAATATCGCGGGGCGTGAGGCTCGACCTTGATCCATCCGTTCCGGAACATACTCATGGCGCCACGATAATTGTTCCGCTGAATCTGATAAAATGCAACGCCGAGCTGGATCAGGCCCTGGAGGAACCGCCGTTCCGGGCCCCGCCAGTCCATCCACACATCCTCCAAGATTTCGTGAAACTCGAAGAAGAGGCGATGCCTCCACAAGAGGGCTGCTTGCTGGAGCACGCCGCGAAGCCCCTTGCTGTAGGAACGGCGGTGCATTTCCTTGAGAAACCTCCAATAGGCCGCCGCCTTTTCACAGACAAGCGAGAGATCCTTCCGATATTCCGCAGTAATCGTGACCTCATCTCTCTCATCTGCACGAAAAAGGCCTGAGTCGGCGACCAGCTTTCGACCCCACGCTTCCCCCGATGCTCGACACCACCCGTTCTCTCTCTGATGACGCCGAATGAACTGGCTCCATTGCGAAAAGGGAACGGTCGGGGGACCATCGCCACGAACGAGCTCGCAGTACCCCTTAAGCCAGAAGAGCAGAATCGACCGCTCCCGATGATGGATCGCTTCCATCAAGAGGTCTGCCACCTTATCTCGAAGTTCCGATCGCATCAGCGGAGTTCCAAGAGCTCCAGAAGCGTCTCGATGCGGAGCGATTTCTCGACGCTGGCCAGATCCAACACCGGATCTGAGAAATGGGGGATATTTCCGAGAAGGAGAGTGGTCAGCCGCTTGGCGAGCGCCTCCAGGTTTGCTTCCTCCGAAGGAGTCGGCGGACCAGTTGGACTATTCACCACCACTCCAACGACGGAAAGCTTCACATGGATGGCCCAATGCAACGTGAGCAGTGTATGATTGATGGTTCCAAGCGAGGCGCGCGTCACCAGAAGGACCGGGATGCGAAGCTTGTGGATCAGGTGGGTGTAATCGGCAGTTTCTGTGAGCGGGACAAGCAGTCCCCCGGCCCCCTCCACCAGGGTCAGTTGATGGCGCGTGGCCAGATCGTGAAAGCCGTCAGTAATCCGGTCGAGATCGATGGCAATCCCTGCCGCTTCCGCCGCCACCGATGGTGCGACCGGCATCTCGAAGGCATAGGGACAAATCTCTTCAATCGGATCAGCGCTCCCCGCTCGTTCCTTGAGATACAGCGCATCCTGGGGATGCAGCCGTCCATCGCGCCTGATGCAGCCTGTCTCGGCTGGCTTCATCACACCCACATCAATCCCACGGGTTCGAAGCAGGCTCGCCAACACCCCCGTGATGAAGGTTTTTCCCACACCCGTGTCTGTGCCTGCGATGAAGAGCCCCTTGCCCATGATCGTATTCCCCTAATACCGTTCTCTGGGCGGCGAGGGGAAGACCGACCTCAGAGGAGGGCGAAGTCCCCTCAGGCGGCACCGATTTTCTTGGCAACACAAAGCCACGATTCTCTCTTGCCGGTCAATTTCCTTCCCCTTTGAAAACGAACTCTCGATAGGCGGTCCGGAGAGCTCCCGCCCACTCGGTGGAGGACCGCCCCGTGTAGAGCCCCGCAATCTCTTTCACCGGCAGGACTTCCACGACCGCATTGGAGAGTAACACCTCCTCTGCTCCATCGAGATCCGCGGTGGAGACGGGGCGTTCCTCTGCAACGAGGCGACTGTGTTCTGCACTCACAAGCACGTGATGGCGAGCAATCCCTGGCAGAAGGCCCGCCGAAACCGGAGGGGTAATCAGGCTGCGTCCGCGGACCAGGAAGAGGTTCGCAGTCGTCGTCTCCGTGATCTCCCCGCGCTCGTTGAAAAACAAAGCATCGTAAAACCCTTCACGCCGGGCCCACTGGCGAGCATAGCTGTTCTCAAAATAGCTGGTGGTTTTAAACGTGAGCAGGGGAGACGTGGAAGAACGTGAGAAGGGAGCAGAGATCAGACGCACACCTTCCTGATAGCTTTGGTTCATCACCGTCAGAGGGGAGGAATGGGTAATAAATTTAATTTCCTCGGGGCCTTCATCTCCCCAGACCTCCAAGGTCACTCGGAGGCGAGCCTCTTCCTCGGCCGGAATGTTCAGAAGCTCTGCCTCGATGGCCACTTCAAAGGCTGTTGATGAAAAAGGAAATCCAAAAAATTCCGCCCCCTGCGCCATCCGACGACAGTGTGCCTCAAGGAGGGGAACCCTGCGGCCTCGATACACTCGAAGCGTTTCAAAGAGTCCCTCGCCGTAAAGCAATGTGCGATTGATCTGCCCCGCTTGGTTCATGGTTCACCATTCGATGGCCGAAGTCCGACGACCGATAGCAGACGGTCATCGGTTTACGGTGATCGGTGATCATCTTCGGTGATAGTTTTGATGGCTGCAGAGACCGCATGCAGGAGTATGGTAATTTCATCCTCGGTGACAGAAAGCGGAGGCATCAAAACGATCACATCCCCGAGGGGACGAATGATAACGCCATGTCGCCTGGCCTCCTTCGTCACCTGATGCCCCATCCTCTCTCCTGCGGCGTAAGACCGACGACCAGTCACATCCTCGAGTAGCTCAATCCCCACCATCAATCCCAGCTGACGAATCTTTCCCACATGCCGCAAGGACCGGAGTTTCTGCAGTCCCGCTTCCAGAAAAGCAATCTTGGGCTGGAGCTGCTCAAGGATGCGATCCCTCTCAAAGATCTCCAGATTGGCCAGGGCGGCGGCGCAGCTTAAAGGGTTTCCCGTATACGTATGGCCGTGGAAGAAGGTTCGCTTTTCCTCCACCGGGCCCAGAAAAGCATCAAAAATCTCCGGCGTGGTGAGCGTGGCGGCTAGAGGGAGGTAGCCGCCGGTAAGCCCTTTAGCGACGGCGACCAGGTCGGGCAAGACCCCCTCATGCTCGCAGGCAAACATCTTTCCCGTACGACCAAATCCAGTGGCCACCTCATCAGCGATGAAGAGGATTTCGTTGGCCCGACACAGTTCCCAGACCTTCCGCGTAAAGCCTGGAGGGTAGGGCAGCATTCCGGCTGCTCCCTGGATCAAGGGCTCCATGATCAGGCCCGCCACTTCGTGATGGTAGGTTTCAATCAACCGCTGTACCTTTTTGAGGGCTGACTCCTTCTCCACCAAGGTGGACGGGGCAGGAAGGGCATGGGCTTCAAAGAGCAACGGCTTGTATATGGAGTGAAAAAGATCGATCCCCCCCACACTGACGGCGCCCACGGTATCCCCGTGATACGCCCCCGTAAAGTACAGGAACTTGGTCTTCTCACGATACCGCTCGGAACCTTTCTGCTGCCAGTATTGAAACGCCATCTTCAAGGCGATCTCCACGGCGGTCGCCCCATTGTCCGAGTAAAAGACTTTGGCGAGTCCGGCAGGGGCAATCTGCACCAACCGCTCCGCCAGCAGAATGGCTGCCGGGTGAGAGAGTCCCAAGAGTGTCGAATGGGCAATCCGTTGAAGCTGCGCGACGATGGCCTCATCGATCTCGCGGCGGCCATGGCCGTGGACGTTGCACCAAAGTGAAGAAACGCCGTCGAGGTACCGATTTCCCTCGATGTCGATGAGATAGTTGCCTGCCCCCCGCTCGATGATCAGAGGCTCTTCGGCAAACCACTCCTGCATCTGCGTGAAGGGGTGCCACACATATTGGTGATCCCTTTCCTGCAAGGCCTTTTTGGAAATCACGGGAAACTCCTGTCAGGAGAGTCATACAGAATTTTGGAGTTGTTGGTACAATACCGGGGATACCCCACAGCGTCAAGGGAGGGTAAAACCAGAATCCTATTGGGTGCGACATCCCTTTCCAGAGCAGAGACAAATGGAGACGCGTCAACTCGGTCTAACAGACATGCACGTGAGTGTACTCGGATTCGGCGGAGCCGAGATCGGATTTGAGGGAGTGTCCAAGAAAACGGTTACACGACTGTTAAATACCGCCCTCGATGCCGGCCTCAATGTCATCGACACCGCCGAATGCTATGAGCAGAGTGAAAAATTGATCGGGCAGGCGGTCGCCGGCCGGCGGAAGGATTACTACCTCTTCACCAAGTGTGGGCATCCGGACGGCTACGAGACCGAAGACTGGCGTCCGCTGTCACTCCTCCAAACCATTGAGCGCAGCTTACACCGTCTACAAACCGATTACCTGGATGTGATCCAGTTGCATAGTTGCTCAGAACCCGAGCTGCGCAAGGGTGATGTAATCGGAGCCCTGCAGCGGGCCCGTGAGCGAGGCTACGCGCGGTACATCGGTTACAGCGGCGACGGCAATGCCGCACGGCACGCCATCGAGTGCGGACAGTTTGACACGCTGCAAGTGTCCGTCAGCATTGCGGACCAACAAGCCCTCGACCTCGTCCTGCCGCTGGCTCGCGAACGCCAGATCGGTGTAATCGCCAAACGGCCCATCGCCAACGCCGTGTGGAAAAGCAAGAGGAAGCCGAAGGACGAATACTACCACACCTATTGGGAGCGATTACGGGAGCTCGATTACGAATTCCTGCGTGCTGATATAAAGGATGCTGTTGCAACCGCACTCCGCTTCGCGTTAAGCGTTCCCGGCGTACACACTGCCATTGTCGGAACAACGAAACCGGGCCGATATGCAGAGAATGCCGCAATCCTGGCGACCGGGCCACTGCCGGCAGCACATTTCGAGAGAATTCGCGACCGATGGCGAGAGGTTGCTAACGCTACATGGGTAGGCCAAATCTAAGTTACGTGCAGGAGAGCGTGTCGTATGAATGAGGCTATCCAGTTCTTGCAGTCCCGGGATGCTTCAACATCGTTAAGCGTCACGCCTATCGGTAAGCCGTAGTCAGTCTGTGGTGAAATGAAAGAGTCACTTCAGGGGAGGGGAAATTCGCGGAAGGCCTTCTCAACAGCCTCCAGGGCCTGGTCCAGATCGGCCCTGGTGTGATCAGCGGTGACGGTGAAACGGAGCCGGGCGGACCCCGGAGGAACGGTGGGGGGGCGAATTCCCTGGCAGAAAACACCGAGCTCCAGGAGTCGTTCGCACAACTCCATGGTTCGCTGCCGCTCATACGTCATGACCGGAAGGATGTGCGTCACGCTGGGCTCGGTCGAGAGGCCGAGGCGATGGAGACCTTCGCGGAAGTGGCGGACGTTTTCCCACAGTCGCTGCCGATGACCCGGCTCGTGCTGCAAGACGTCCAACGCGGCAATGGCGGCAGCCAGGGCTGAAGGTGCCAAGGCACACGTGAAGATCAAGCTCCGCGATCGATTGATGAGGTATTCTCGAAGCGACCGGCTGCCGGCGACATAGGCCCCAAAGCTCCCGAGGGCCTTTCCCAAGGTCCCGATCTCGATATCCACCACATCAGGATCCTTGAACCCAAAGTGCTCAGACGTACCGCCGCCGTGCTCACCCAGTACGCCCGTCCCGTGCGCATCATCCAGCATGAGGAGGGCATCATAACTTTTAGCCAGTTTTGCGAGATCCGGCAGTGGTGCGAGATCCCCATCCATGCTGTAGACCCCGTCTACCACGATAAGCTTCCGACGGAACGCTGTGTCCGACTTCAGCAGGCGCGTGAGCGCATCGAGGTCGTTATGGGGAAAGGTCTTCACCGTCGCCCGACTCAAACGCGAGCCGTCGATGATACTGGCGTGGCTTAAGGCGTCGGTGTACACCACATCCCCCTCTTTCACCAATGCCGAGATCACACCCAAATTGGCCATGTAGCCGGTACTATAAACTAGTGCCGCTTCGCGGCCCTTAAAGTCAGCCAGTCGCTCCTCGAGGGTGCGATAGAGTTCGTTATTGCCCGCGATGAGCCGCGACGCGGCGGAGCAGACCCCAAGTCTCTCTGTGGCCTCAATCGCGGCGCACTTGAGACGCGGGTGGCTGGCAAGACCGAGGTAGTTGCTGCTACACAAGACAATCACCTCGCGGCCATCCACGTGCATCCGGGGTCCCGTCGCCCCCTCCATGAATCGAAGCCAGCGGTACGCGTCCTTGCGCTTGAGGCGCTCAATTTCTCGATCGAAAAAATCACCCATTTGCGACGCTTCCCCCGCCTCGCCGTCTCTTTTGCTCTTTCATCGGATCGAGCAGAGTCCGTATACCATATCCGATCTTATAGGACAACGCTCCCCTCCGTCGCCAGACCGGGAAGTCTAACAACCCGTCCACATCTAGGCATATTTTGGGATATAAAGTAACTATTTGTAATTTTAATTTACTTTATTCTAAAAAAAGGCTATCGTTTAAGCACTCTAGGAGGGGAAGATGGGTCAAATGATGAATACCAAGGAGGTAGCAGAGTATCTCGGGATCCATGAGAAGAAGGTCTACTACCTGGCCAAGGCGGGTAAAATTCCCTGCACCCGCGTGACCGGTAAATGGATCTTTCCAAAAACCCTCATTGATCAGTGGGTCGAGGAGAGTGCCAGGGGACTCGGAAGAAGGCCAAGGGCAGGAGAAAGGTCCTTTCTTTTGGCCGCCGGCAGTGACGATCCGAGTCTCGGTACCCTCCGGGAGCTCTATACAGGCCGCCTGACTGCTGCTTCTCTCTTCCTTGCCACCACCGGCAGTACAGCCGGCCTCATGGCCGTCCGCGACGGAGTGGCAGACGTTGCCCTGGCCCATCTGCTCGACCCGTTGACCGGCGAGTACAATTTGCCGTACGTTCATGAGCTGCTTCCGTCCGGCGCCGTGGCTGTCCTCCTCTTTTACCGCGAGCTCGGCCTGGTGGTGAGGCCCGGAAATCCCCTGGGAATTCGAGCCGTCGCCGACCTGGCCCGGCCCGGCCTCAGGATCATCAACCGACAACAGGGCTCTGGGACGCGTCTCTACCTGGACCAAGAGCTTGCACGGGGGGGGATTGATCCTCGCCAGATACATGGATACGAGACTCACGTCTCAACCCATCTGGAGATTGGCCTGAAGGTGCTGCGCGGGGAGGCTGACGTCGGTGTCGCAACAAGAACGGCCGCTCGGCTCCTTGACCTCGACTATAGCCCGCTCACCCAGGAACGCTTCGACATGCTGATTGCGAAGGACCGCTTCTTTTTCCCGGGCGTCCAGGCCCTCCTCGATATTGTGGGCTCGCGAGAGTTTCGTGTCCGCGTTGAGGCCTTCGAGGGATATGACACTTCTGAATCTGGTCGTATCCTCGCGTCGGACCCCGCCCCAAGGAAGGATATCCCGTGACGCGAACCCGAGCCTTGGTTCTTTTCGGACTCCTGATAAGCCTTCTGCCCCTCCTCACCAGCTCAGACGTGCTGGCAGCCAAAGGACGATTCCGCCTCTCGACCACCACCAGCACGGAAAATTCTGGCCTTCTTGCTGTTTTGATTCCACCGTTTGAGGCGCGATTTGAACTCCAAGTGGATGTGATTCCCGTGGGGACGGGCAAGGCTTTGAAGCTGGCCGAGGCGGGCGACGTGGATGTCACCTTGGTGCATGCCCCTGAACTCGAGGAGCGGTTTGTGAAGCAGGGTTTCGGGGTAAATCGCCGTTACGTCATGTATAACGACTTCGTCGTCGTGGGGCCTCCGCGGGATTCGGCCAGGATTCGAGGGCTCTCAGATGCCAGGGAGGCTTTTGAAAGGATCGCCAGGACAAAATCCTTGTTTATCTCGCGCGGCGACCGGTCCGGGACGCACACCAAGGAGCTCAGCATCTGGAAGGAAACGGGCTTAAACACCTTACTGCCGTGGTACCTCGAGGCAGGCCGCGGGATGGGGGCGGTGCTTATCATCGCGGACGAGAAACGAGCTTATACCCTCGCAGACCGGGGAACCTTTCTCTCCTTCCGTCAGAAGCTTGATCTAGAGGTTCTCGTGGAGGGTGATCCTGTTCTCTTCAATCCGTATCATGTGATTGCCGTCAATCCGGCGAGACACCCCCACGTCAACTACCTCGATACGATGCTTTTTATCGGCTGGCTGACCTCTCCCGAGGGTCAGCAGATCATCGCGAACTTTGGCACACACGAGTTTGGCCGGCCTCTCTTTACTCCCGCGGCGATTCAATAGGTGAACAGCCATGGATTATCTGTTGGAAGGTTTGATACAAGCTGGTGTCCTCATTGCCTCCTTTGACCCCGGGGTCTACCAGATCACCTGGCTCACCCTGCAGGTTTCTCTGGGCGCAACCTTCCTCGCCTCGATAGCTGGGATTCCGCTAGCGGTCCTCCTCGTCGAGAGCGATTTTCGGGGTAAAGAGAGTATGATCACTCTGATCAACACCTTGATGGCCCTGCCGACCGTGGTGGTTGGGCTCTCGGTTTTTGCTTTTTTATCGCGCCGAGGCCCGCTGGGTGGACTGGAGCTGCTGTTTACGCCGACCGCCATCGTGATTGGAGGGTTTATCCTCGCCATTCCCATTGTGGTCGCCTTGTCCATTGCCGCTCTTAAAGGTGTGGACCCGAGAGTCCGAGAGACGGCGCTGACGTTGGGCGCCTCCCGCTGGGGAGCTGCTGTTAGAGTCATCCTGGAGGCCAGGTATGCGGTCGTTGCGGCGATCCTCGCGGGTTTCGCCCGCGTCGTGGCAGAGGTGGGATCAGCGCTTATTGTGGGTGGAAACATCCGGGGATACACCCGGACGTTGGCTACTGCCATTGCCCTGGAGACCGGGAAGGGAGAATTCGCCTTCGCCATCGCTCTCGGCTTGATTCTTATCCTCCTTTCCCTGATGACCAACATCGGCCTCCGGGTGCTGGTGAGGAGGCCATAGAGGACGCTGTTGCCCTTTCTGCTGAAAAACATCGAAGTCAAATACGGGGATCGGCAGGTTCTGGCAATCGAACATCTCGCGACCAGACCTGATGCGATCACTGCCGTGATGGGTCCGAACGGTGCGGGCAAAACGACGCTCCTCAAAGTGCTCGCGGGCCTGCTGGATCCGGCGCGCGGCACTGTGACCTACCGAGGTGAACATGTGAACTCGCACAATGTTGCTCGTCTTCGCCAAAAGGTCTGTCTCGTCCACCAGGTCCCGCTCCTCTTCGATACCACGGTTTTCGAAAATGTGGCCTTTGGCCTCAAGGCCCGTCGCGTCCCCAAGGCAGAGATCGATCAGGCAGTGACACACGCTTTAAATCTGGTAGGCTGTGTCGATCTCAAAAAGCGGAGGGCCCGTGAGCTTTCAGGAGGCGAGGTTAAGCGGATCGCTATTGCCAGAGCCCTGGTTTTGAACCCTGAGGTTCTCCTGTTGGACGAACCCCTGGCCAACGTGGATCAGATCACCGCCAAGGCCTTGGAGGAGGCATTCCGAGCGATCGAGGAACAAGGACAGACATTGATTTTCAGCACACACAATCCTCGCCTAGCCCACCGACTGGCACCCGAGGTGGTGGTCCTCACGGATGGTCGCCTCTCTCCTTCCCCATATGAAAACCTTTTTGCCGGCCGGCCTATCGCGGACGGAGAGACGTCATGGTTCGATACGGGCAGGATACGCATCGCCATCCCCGCGGGACTGTCCAACACCGGCCACATCTCTATCGGTGCCGACGAGATCCTGCTGTCACGACTGCCCCTTGAGTCGAGTGCCCGCAATGTCTTTCAAGGACGCCTGACACGGATCGAGGAACGTGGGGAAGGGGTGCTCGACGTCTCGGTGGAGGCCGGAGAGATATTTATTGTCCGCCTGACGAATCAATCGTTCCACGAGCTCGGCCTAACCATCGGCGACCACGTCTACATCACCTTCAAAAGCACCTCCGTCAAGCCCCTCTAGTGCCGTTCCAACTTGTCGGCCTGGCAACATCGTCGCCTAGCTCGACGGCTGGCTGAGGCAGAGGGAAGCTGGTTTTGGGGTGAAAATCATTGGAACGGCACTAGCGCACAATAGTCTTGACACAGACAGACCAAAGCAGAAGACTAACCAGAATATTTGGCTTGACGAAATATAAGGCATTGGTATACGCATCTTTCCGACAGGATTTACCGCCCAGGGTTGTAATCTGGGGAAACAAGAATGCGGCTTTCGGTATCTCTTATTGCTCCCTTCGTTTTATTATGCGCGACGGCATCCGTACCGGCAGCGATTGCTGCACCAGAGCGGATCACTGAAGGTCAGATTTATCAGATATTAGAGGCCATTGATGCTGCTGCAATGGAGAGAAATGCGGAAGGCATCGTGCGGTACTTCGCAAGGGACTGCATCATTCGTCTCGATATGCCTGGTCCCCACGGCCGGCAGGTACTTCAAGTGGATCGTGAAGAGTATGCCACCAACCTCAAGGAATCTTTTTCCACACTAACCAAATATGAATATCGCCGTATGGAAACCAAGATTCACATTGGGCCACACGGGAGAAGCGCTCGAGTAACAGGCAAGATCTATGAAACGATGACTGTAGAAGATCGGATCATAAAGGCTGTAACAGAGCACACTGCCATCCTTGAGCACCGTTCGGGTGAACTATTAATCACGTCACTGGACACCACTTTTCTAAGCATGGAAGAAGAGCGTATTACAACACTGCGGCCTCAAGTGTTGCGACCAGGTTGATCAGCGCATGCATAGCAAGGGGTGGATACAGCGAGTCTGTTTTGAGCCTTGCGGTTCCTAGCAATACGCCAATCGCCAAAGCCGTCGCGATCCCATAGGCGTCATACTGGAAATGGATGATGCCAAAAATGACGGAAGTCACAATGACAGCTCCGATCGGTCCGACGCAAGAGTGCTGCAGTCCCCGGAACATGAATCCACGGAAAAATGTCTCTTCGAAGGCCGGCGCCGCTACGACGAAAGCAGTCCACAAGAGCAGGGGAAAGGAAGCCGTCTCATACGTTCGAGCCACAAAGTCCGGAACGATGGTTCTCCCCATCAGGACAGTGAGAAGATCAGAGGCAACTGCGAATAGAAGCACCACTCCCAGCCACTTCAGAAGCGTTGCACCTTGCACCTTTTTCAGGGCCAGATACTCCGTGATGGACCATCCCCTCCTCATCCGTGCGCATAACACCGTTAGGGCCATACTGATAGGTGAGGAGACGCACGTCGTCACAGCCAAGAAGAACCCATTTACGCGAAGGTCCAAAACGAATGCCTGAATCGCGAGATCGGGATTCTTCGCGAGTGCGTTGACCACAAAACCCCCTAAGATTAGTGCTTGAATGCTGAAAAAGGCCACGCCAATGACCACAGAAAAACCCGTGGTCGCCCAGAAGCCCCATGGCGCTGATCGCGTCACAGATTCCGAACTAGCCCAGCATTCCACTTCAGCCCACCACTCTCTACCAAAATCGCGATTCTCCGCTCGCCTAAATCAGCCATGAATAGACTAACCAAGCAAGGAATATCACCAGCCCGAGAAAAACTACATTGGTCATGACCCGAATCGGATTAAATCCGGAGACTTCCGCTGCATAATGTTCATCACACCAGCATAACGTCACAGGAACAGGTCCTGGATAGTGACGGATGTGCCCGGGCTTCCCGCAGCCTGAAACGCTACAGAGACCACAATATCCCTCGGGCACACCTTGGTCAATGAGGGTCTGCGGACTTTTCTCCCAAAGACCACAATAACAATCTCCTTGCGGATTTGTTGATTCAACCATTGTCCTTCTCCAGCGGGGAGGACTTGCGGCTGCAACGTTCCTCATCACTTTTCCCATATTTGCCTCTACCGATCTTAAACATCATCGATATGCTCTAAGATCCGTTGGTCTTCTGACAACACACAATTCCAATCGGGATTTCGTTTCAATTCCTCGTCTCGCCTTTGTTTCCAAAATGCCTCGAGCTTTTCTACGAAGGCGCCAGGTGGACGATAGCTGTGAGCTTCTATATAGTGGATTAGCATCTGAGGCATCACATAACGAACGCCATTGACGTCAATGAAAAACTCACCGCGTCCTTCGTTAAACTCGTCCAAACCGCAGATCTCGCACGTATGCCAACCGAGCAGTGTATCCTCACGACGGTGCGCCTTTCGAAAATACTTCAAAGCCTCCAAGACCAGTGATGGGATAGAGCCAGTCCGCGGAACAGAGTCTCCGAGCCACCCGATGGCACGGACAACTCTCTCCACATCCTGCTTTGCCGGGTAATAGACTCGTTCGTTCAAATCTGGAATAAATGTCACGTCCGCATTCCCTCCCCGGCCCTGGGACCACGTGGCGCCAAAGTGCCACATTACACCTCTTTGGCCTTTGTGGAGCTTTGAGCAAGACGCGTACCACACTCTGTACGATTTGAATGAACGAAGTGTACACAAGCTCATCGTCGCACGTGCCACGGATGCCGTGGAATTTCAACAATAGCGTGGCATCCTAGCCCCAAAACAAGATGAAGGGGGCTGTCTCGTCTAAACCTGTAATGAGGGGCAGCCTGTGTCAATGGCTAACTGCCGAGGCGGGGAGAACTGTCAGCCCTGCTCGACTCGCGGATTCCGATTGCGCCGGCCAGAAGGGAGACACATGGGGGGCCAGCCGTGAGGCGTCCTGAGGCCATTCGCAGCGCAGCCCCCAAGCACGAGGGGGCAGGGATTTTCTCCTTGACTTTCCCGGAAGATTCAGCTAATGTAATTAATTAGTTAGATAGGAACAATAACCCAGTAGGGCCTATGAACCAGTTCGGTTCCGTTCTCCCGCCGTCCCAGACTACACCTCTCCACTCGTCTTTCTCTTGCCTGTATCCCGAATCTTCATCTATGTATTCGTGTATCACCACCCTCGACAGAAAGGAGGTTAAATATGAACGAAACGGAGGCGCAGCTCTTTGCGCGGCTGAAGGAGGAAGACTCCGAATTCCGCCGCCTCGCCGATAAACATCGAGAGTTTGATCGGAAAATCATGGAGTTCGATCGCGTCTACTACCTAACGAGCGAGCAGGAGCGCAAGCGCAAAGAGCTGCAAAAGATGAAACTCAAAATCAAGGACGAAATGTACGCCATCATGCGGCAACATATACAGGCCCAAAATGCGACC
>JBFHXD010000026.1:0-23523 GCA_041599135.1 Methylomirabilales bacterium (SeqCode)
CATCGAGGCCTACGTATCCACCCACGCCCACGTGGCCGAGGGTCGGCGGCATGTGGTCAGTGAACACGTGACGATTGAGGCCCGGGGAACGGCCACGCGTCGTCTCCCCTCGGCGGTTCGAGGGCTCCTGATCGGTGACCTGCCGACAGCGCTATGGTGGGCCAGCCCCGCCGAAGCCCCTCCCCAAGCCGGGCAGTTATTCGCAGAGGTCGCCGACCTGGCCGACCAGGTGATCTACGACAGCCTGGGGTGGCCCGATCCGCCACGCTACCTGGTGGCTACGGCGAACTGGGCGACCGGTGACCGGGTACGGCAGGCGGTGTCCGATATGGCCTGGCGGCGCTTGAAGCTGTGGCGGCGCCTGCTCACCCAGGCCCTGGACCCGGCAGTCGCCCCCGGGATACTCGAGACTATCCGCGAAATCACGGTGGAGCACGGCCCCCACGCGATGACACAAGGGTGGCTGCTCACTGGCTGGCTCGCGTTGCGACTTCACTGGCGCCCCGCCGGAGGGCGGGTAACGGGCGGGACAGAGGCGGTCTGGCAATTCCACACCCCGCAGGGGATCGTCCCTATTACGATCCGGCGGCTGAGCGAAGGTGAAGCCGAGATCCAGACGGTGCGGGTCGTGAGCACGCCGGGTGGGCGATCGGCCACGATCTCGTGCGTCAATGTCGGTCCGGGGCGCTTGGGTGTGACGACCGATGCAGCTCCCGGAGTGGTCCGAAGCCTGAGCGCCCTTCCGCAGAGTCGGGCAGATCTCGTGGCGCGGCAGTTGCCCGACCTCGCCCGCGATCCGCTGTTTCGAGACTGCCTGGCCTTTGCCCGCACGATGGCCCAAGCGTTGATCCGGTGAGGGTACGGCCCGAGGCGAGGGTCCCCCCTCCGGGCAAGCGGGGCATGGATGGTTCGACAACGACGGGGTGATCTGCTAGACTTTGCCAGACGGAGACCATATAAACTCCTTGGTGCTGCTCCTTATCTGCGTGGTAACGCGGAGATACAATCCATACACTGTTGGGCCCACATCGTCCACGTACACCAAACCACAATTTGACGCCTTTGTGATAAGTCGTTTGTTCAGCCCTGGAGGCTGATATGGCAACGCTGACGGTAACAGGCAGCTGGGAGAGTATTCTCCGGGGAAAGGCCAAGGCTAACCTGGAAGCGATCCTGCCCGACTTTCTCCGAGCGCGTCGCTGGTTCGGGGGAAAGGCCCGGGCGATCCAGTCGGTTGAAATCCTTGAGGCTATTCCCATGGCTCAGGCCACTGGGGGGCCCACGGCTCTCTTCGCGCTCCTGAAGGTCGGGTACATGGAAGGAAAGCCCGAGACCTACGTCCTTCCCTTGACCTTTGCCGCAGGGGAACAGGCCGCCCATGTGCAGAGCGAGATGCCGCAAACCATCGTGGCTCACCTGCGGGTCAACGGCAAAGAAGGTGTGGTGTACGACGCCCTGTGGGATAAGGACTTCTCGAAGGAGTTGCTCGAGGTCATCGCCCGAGGCCGCCAATTTAAGGGCGCCCTTGGCGAGGTCATGGCTTCCCCGACTCCGGCTTTCCGGCAGCTTGTCCCCTCGCCAGACGCTGGGTTGGAGCCCTCCGTCATGCAGGCCGAGCAGAGCAATACATCCGTAGTCTACGGGGGAAAATTGATTCTGAAGCTGTTCCGGCGCCTCGAAGAAGGTTTGAACCCCGACTTGGAGATCGGGCGTTTTCTGACCGAGAAGGGTTTCACCCATATCCCGCCTGTAGCGGGCTCCCTTGAGTACCGGCGGAGCAGCGGCGAGCCGGTGAGCATGGCAATTCTTCAGGGCTTTGTGCCAAACCAGGGAGATGCCTGGCGGCACACCCTGGCCACCCTGGGCCAGTACTTCGGGCAGATCTTGCGAAAGCAGCCCGTGCAAGAGGTCATCCCCAGTAAGTCTCTGCTGGTCCTGAGCGAAGAGGATACGCCGCTGGTGGTTACTGAGCGGATCGGCCCTTATTTACGAGAGGCGGAACTTTTGGGCCAGCGCACTGGCGAGCTGCATGTCACCCTCGCCAAGGAATCAGGCGATCCCAACTTTAACCCTGAACCCTTCTCGGACGTGTCACGGCAAGCCCTTGCTGACAGTATGTTGGCCCTGGCGGATCAGGCCTTCCCGCTCCTCCGCCAGCATCTCACGAACCTGCCAGGAGCGGTCCACGGAGACGCTCAAAAGGTCATCAACCTCGAAGGGGAGGTACGCCGACGCCTCCGGCTGATTCGCGACCAGCACATCACAGCCATGTGTATCCGATGCCATGGCGACTACCACCTCGGACAGGTGCTGTACACGGGCAAGGACTTCGTCATCATCGACTTCGAGGGCGAACCAGCCCGGCCCCTCAGCGAGCGGCGGCAGAAAGGCTCCCCGCTGCGTGATGTCGCCGGGATGTTGAGGTCCTTTCACTATGCGGCATATGCGGCACTGCTTCTCGGGAAGGTGTCGGGGGTGCGGCCGGAAGATTTCTCTTCACTGGAGCCCTGGGCGCGCTTCTGGTACCTCTGGGTGAGTGTCACTTTCCTCAAAGCGTATCTCACCACGGCCGCCCAAGCACCCTTTCTTCCCTCGACTCGGGGGGAACTCGAGATGCTGTTAGAGGCCCACCTCCTGGAGAAAGCCGTCTACGAGCTCGGCTATGAGCTCAACAACCGACCCGATTGGGTCAAGATCCCCCTCCAGGGCATCCTGCAACTCTTGGATACGGCCAGATGACTCTCGCCGTAAAGGCTGAGACCACGCTGCTCCGGCAACTGGCGTCCCTGTACGGGGTGCAGACCACGTACCACGACGTCACCCATCGCCGAAAAGCGGCCTCACCCGAGGCTCTCCTCCTCACACTCCAGGCGCTTGGTGCGTCCATCGATTCGTTCCACGACGTCCCGAATGCGCTTCGGGAGCGCCGGGAAGCGTTATGGAGGCGATGGGTAGAACCGGTGGTCGTGGCGTGGGACGGAGGACCCGCAGAACTCGTGGTCCGTGTGCCCTCCGATCGGACAACCGGCTCTCTTACCTGCCACCTGATGCTCGAGAGGGAAGACATCCGAAGCTGGTCGTGCAACGTCGATGAGTTGCCAACATCCGAGGAGGTTCATATAGAAGGGGTACGCTATGTCGCCAAGACGCTCCCATTACCCGGCCCGTTACCATGGGGGTATCATCGGCTGACGCTCGAAGCCTACGGAGGGCTTTTCGAGACCATGATCATCTCTGCACCTCGGAGGGCATACTCCTCCGCTGAAGAATTCTCAAGGCGCCGTTGGGGGGTTTTCCTTCCCCTGTACGCCCTCCACTCTAAGCGGAGCTGGGGAGGTGGCGATTTCTCAGACCTTGAAGCGCTCGTAAAGTGGACCGCGGGCCTTGGGGGGGGTATCGTGGCGACGTTGCCGCTGCTGGCCTCTTTTTTGAACGAGCCGTGCGACCCGAGCCCCTACGCCCCCGCAAGCCGCCTCTTCTGGAACGAGATGTACATCGACGTGACTCGAATCCCGGAACTGAAGACGTGCCCCGCGGCTCAGGCACTGCTTGAGTCCGGCGAAGTGCAAAGGGAGATCAAGACACTGCGCTCTTCTCCGCTGGTCGACTACCGTCGCCAAATGGCACTCAAGCGGAAAGTGCTCGAGGAGCTCGTGCGGTACTTCGATACCCAGACGACGGAGCGGTGGAGTACCTTTCAGGACTTTGTCGAAGGCCATCCGCACGTCGAGGACTACGCCCGCTTCCGGGCCGCCGGTGAACAGCAGCATGCGCCATGGCCGAAGTGGCCCGAGCAGCTTCGGGATGGGGTTGTGCTAGATGGGGATTACGATGAGGAGGCGAGACGCTATCACCTCTACGTCCAGTGGGTGGCGGAAGAGCAGATGAAGACGCTTTCTGAGAGGACCACGGCTTTAGGCGTGGGGCTGTACCTCGATTTGCCTCTCGGCGTTCACCCTTATAGCTACGATGTCTGGCGCGAGCGCGACATATTTGCGCTGGCCGCCTCTGGGGGTGCGCCCCCGGACGTTGTTTTTACCAAGGGGCAGAATTGGGGGTTTCCCCCCCTGCATCCTGAGGCGATCAGGCAGCAGCGGTATCGCCACTACATCGCGTACCTCCGCCATCAGCTCAAGCACACCAGCCTCCTCCGCATTGACCATGTGATGGCGCTTCACCGGCTTTTCTGGATCCCCAAAGGGCTGGAGCCCCGCGAGGGAGTATATGTCCGATACCCCGCCGAAGAGCTGTATGCCATCCTGAGCCTGGAATCCCACCGCCACCGCGCAGAAATTGTCGGGGAGAACCTGGGCACCGTTCCTGCATACGTGAATTCAACCATGGCCCGGCACAACATCCAGCAGATGTACGTGATCCAGTACGAGCTGACTCCTGGGGCGCGCCGGGTTCTCCGGCCTGTGCCGCGGGGCTCTGTGGCAAGCCTGAACACGCACGACATGCCCCCATTCGCCGCATACTGGAAATGCTTGGACATCGAAGACCGCCTCACGCTTGGCCTTCTGGATTCCCGGGGGGCGCGGATCGAACGGAAGAATCGGCGGAGCCTTCAATAAGCCCTGGAAACCTTCCTTGAACGCAGCGGTTGCCTCAAGGCAAGAGCCGCAAGCTCGCGAGCGCTCCTCGAGGCCGGTCTGGTATACTTAAGCGCCAGCCCGGCGAGCGTTGTTCTTGTCAATCTCGAGGATCTCTGGCTCGAGAGAGAGCCACAGAATGTCCCTGGCACTGGCGAGCAGTACCCCAACTGGCAACGTAAGGTCCGGCACCGCCTCGACGAATTTTGTCAGATGCCTCAGGTGCTCAAGGTACTTAGGGAAATCGATCATCGGCGGACTCCAAGGAAAGGAACTGGGAAGGAAAGTCGCGGCGGTGAGGACCGGATCGTGAGGGTCCGAGGCAGCCAACCGTCTGGAAAGATCAAAAGATCAGGAAAACGAAAGAATGAAGGGGGACGCCAAAATGGGAATTGAGACACGTCGCCGGAAAAAATCACCCAGGTCACCGGCTGCAAAGAAGCCGGCAAAAGGGAAGCCTGCTCAGCCAAAGGCGAAGTCGGTCTCTTTTCGCTGGACAGTGATGGATGCAAACACCGTCGCCGTTACGGGAGACTTCAACAATTGGGATGCCCAAGGCCATCCGCTCAATAAGGGTAAGGATGGAACGTGGAAAATTACGCTTCGTCTAAAGCCCGGTAGTTACGAGTACATGTTCATCGTTGACGGTGAGTGGAGGGAAGACCCGTTCAATCCGAACAGGGTGTCAAATCCTCACGGAGGGTTCAACTCGGTGTGCGAGGTGGCGTAGGTCGCTAACGCGCTCCGGAAAGGAGAAACCAACGATGACCGAGAGAAAGAAGGACAAGCCGTCAAAAGGACGCGCTCAGCCAAAGGAGCAGCCTCAGCTGGTCCGCTATGACGTATCGCTCCTCACCGATGATGACATTTACCTCTTCAACGAGGGGAGCCACTTCCGTCTGTATGAAAAGCTGGGGGCGCATATCATGACGGTTGAGGGGACAGCAGGCACATATTTTGCCGTCTGGGCGCCCGATGCCGAGAACGTATTTGTGACGGGAACCTTTAATGATTGGAACAAGGGAAGCCACCGGCTCCATCCACGGGGACACTCGGGAATCTGGCATGGCTTCATTCCTGGCGTGGAGAAGGGGACCCTGTACAAGTACCACGTCCGCTCCCGCTTCAACAGCTACCGGGCGGATAAAACCGATCCTTTTTCGATCTTCAATGAGATCGCTCCCAAAAACGCCTCGATCGTCTGGGATCTGGAACATCCGTGGGAAGATCAGGAATGGATGGCCAAGCGACGCGGCCGCGACGCCCTCGACGCCCCGATGTCTATCTACGAGGTCCACCTGGGCTCCTGGAAGCGGGTACCCGAGCAGGGGAACCGGTCGCTGAGCTACCGGGAACTCGCTGCCGAGCTGACTGAGTATGTCAAACAATTGGGATTTACGCATGTGCAGTTCCTTCCGATTATGGACCACCCCTACTTTGGTTCGTGGGGGTACCAGACCACCGGATATTTTGCCCCATCGGGCAACTTCGGCACCCCGCAAGACTTGATGTACCTGATCGATTTCCTGCACCAGCACGGCATCGGCGTCATTCTGGATTGGGTCCCCTCGCACTTCCCGACCGACGAGCATGGGCTTGGCTACTTCGATGGGACCCACCTCTTCGAGCACTCGGATCCCCGGCAGGGCCTTCATCCTGACTGGAACACCTTCGTCTTTAACTATGGGCGGAATGAAGTGCGAAGCTTCCTCATCAGCAGCGCCTTCTTCTGGTTGGACAAGTATCACGCCGACGGCCTCCGCGTGGATGCGGTTGCTTCCATGCTGTACCTGGATTACTCGCGAAAAGAGGGAGAATGGATTCCGAATCAATATGGCGGGCGGGAAAATCTTGAGGCCATCGCGTTTCTTCGACGCTTTAACGAAGAGGTGTATAAGGGCTATCCCGACGTCCAGACGATCGCCGAGGAGTCCACGGCGTGGCCGATGGTTTCGCGTCCACTCTATGTCGGGGGCCTGGGCTTCGGTCTGAAGTGGGACATGGGCTGGATGCACGACACGCTCGAATACATGTCGCAAGACCCGATCTTCAGACGATACCATCACAACAAGTTGACCTTTCGCATGCTCTACGCCTTCCACGAAAACTTTGTCCTGCCGCTATCCCATGATGAAGTGGTTCATGGAAAGGGATCGCTTCTCGGCAAGATGCCGGGAGACGAGTGGCAAAAATTCGCGAACTTGCGGTTGCTTTTCGCGTACATGTACGCGCAGCCAGCCAAGAAATTGCTCTTCATGGGTGGAGAGATTGGCCAGGGGCGGGAGTGGGCCCATGATGGCAGCGTCGAATGGAACCTCTTGGCGTATGCCTCGCATTCGGGGCTTCAGCGGTGGATGGCCGAACTCAATCGGATGTACCGCAGCGAGCCCGCGTTGCACGAGCGTGATTGCGAGCCGGCAGGTTTTGAATGGGTTGATTGTAACGATGCCGAGTCGAGCATAATCAGCTTGATTCGGAAAGGGAAGTCAACGGGTGACATGATCCTGGCGGCCTGTAACTTTACTCCGATACCCCGCCCCAATTACCGGGTGGGCGCTCCGCGGGGCGGCTTCTGGCGAGAAATCTTAAACAGCGATGCCACAGACTATGGCGGGAGCGGCCAGGGGAATCTGGGTGGAGTCGAGGCTGTACCGATCGGCCTCCACGGTCGCCCGTACTCCTTGACTCTCACGTTACCTCCCCTGGGGGCGGTGTTCCTCAAAAGCGAGGGTGGCGCATCGTGAAACCGAAAACGATCATTGTGTTAATTCTCATCGGGCTCGCGTTGATAATAATCCTGCAGAACACGCAGGTGGTCACGTTGCGATTCCTTTTCTGGGACATAGCCATGTCCCGAATCATCCTGATCCCACTCTTAATGCTTGTCGGGGTTGTTCTTGGATATATCGGCGCCACGATGTGGGGCAATCGCTGACGACTTTACACCAAGCAAAACGGGCGGGGTGGTGACGGCCGTGTTCTCTGAGCAGGATAGGGCTCGGTTGGAATGCGAGCTTGGGCGCAAGGTATCTGGAGATGGTCGCTGCCGGTTCCGCTGGCGACAGGTAGGTATGGTCGAGGAAATCAAGAAGGAGGAGGGTAACCATGCAACTCCAAGCGATTATGGTGAAGGACGTTATTACAATCCAAACAGAGGAGGGCACAGCCAAAGCAGCTCAACGAATGCGCGAAAAGTCCGTGGGCTGCCTCGTGGTCACCAGCGCTGGGAAAATCAAGGGGATCGTCACCGACCGAGACCTTCTCGGCTGCCTGAGCGAGGGACATGACACCCATCGGTGTAAAGTTTCGACGCACATGACCAGCCCTGTGGTCACCGCACACCCCCACGAGGAACTCCTCCGAGCCGCCGAGTTGATGGTGCAAAAGCGCATAAAGCGCCTACCCGTGGTTGAGCGCGACCACCTTGTAGGGATAGTTTCCTTTTCTGACATCTCCCGGATGATGCACGAACAGGCACAGGACTTTTGGGACGATTGGGTGTTGATGACCCGTCTCATCCGGGCCCAGGCGCTTCATCACAGAAGGAACTGACACCGCAAAGGATCCTTTACGCTGAAAGCATCATCGTGATGGGGAGGCGGGTGAAAAGGCGATACACCATGAGTTGGGATCCGGAACTCGGAGCAACCTACTTGGGGGATGGAAGGTGTCGATTCCGTGTATGGGCTCCCCTGGCCGATAAGGTCGAGCTGCGTTTAGTGGGGCCGCGGGAGCGGATCGTAACCTTGGCACACGAGGGTCGCGGGTATCATCAAGCCGCCCTCGAGGGGATCGAGCCCGGAAGCCTCTACCTCTACCGGCTGGACGGAAAGGCGGAGCGGCCCGATCCGGCGTCGAGGTCCCAGCCCCAGGGCGTCCACGGCCCTTCTGCGGTGGTCAACCCCCACTTCGCATGGGAGGATCAACATTGGTCCGGGCTTCCTTTGGAAGATTACATCGTCTATGAGCTTCACGTCGGCACGTTCACCGCCGAAGGCACCTTTGAGGCCATCATCCCCCACCTGGATGCGCTCAAGGATGTCGGAATCACCGCCGTTGAATTGATGCCGGTCGCACAATTCCCCGGAAGTCGGAACTGGGGATACGACGGCGTCTTCCTCTTCGCCGTGCAGAACTCCTACGGCGGCCCCGAAGGCCTGAAGCGGCTCGTCAATGCGTGCCACCAGAAGGGGCTGGCTGTCGTGCTAGACGTCGTGTATAACCATCTGGGCCCAGAGGGAAACTATCTGGGGGAATTTGGGCCCTATTTTACCGAGCGCTATCGCACACCGTGGGGGACGGCCATCAATTTTGACGGGCCGCATAGCGATCAGGTCAAGAGCTTCTTCATCGAGAATGCCCTGTACTGGATCACGGAGTTTCATATCGATGCCCTGCGACTCGACGCCCTCCACGCCATCATGGACATGTCAGCCCATCCATTTCTGGAGGAGCTTGCCACGGCTGTCCATGGACAGGCAGAGCGGATCGGACGGAGGGTGTATCTCATCGCGGAGAGCGATCTCAATGACACGAAACTGATCCGTTCACAAGAATTGGGGGGATATGGACTCGATGGCCAGTGGAACGACGATTTTCACCACGCCGTGCATACCTTGCTGACAGGCGAGTCGGGCGGATATTATGAAGATTTTGGAAAGATTACGCATCTGGCCAAGGCCTTTACAGAAGGCTACATCTATTCAGGCCAGTATTCGGCATACCGAAGGCGCCGGCACGGCAATTCCTCAAAGCTCCTCGCTGCCCGGAAATTCGTCGTGTGTTCGCAAAATCACGATCAGATCGGAAACCGGATGTTCGGCGAGCGTTTGAGCCAGCTTGTCTCCTTTGACGCCCTCAAGCTCGCGGCGGGAGTGGTCCTGCTCTCGCCGTTTATCCCCCTGTTGTTCATGGGCGAAGAGTATGGTGAGCCGGCTCCATTTCCTTATTTTGTCAGCCATTCGGACCCGGCGCTGGTCGAGGCGGTCCGCCGTGGACGGCGCGAGGAATTTGCCGCTTTTGCCTGGAAAGGGGAAACGCCAGACCCCCAGGACGAAACCACGTTTCTTCAGGCCAAGCTCGACCATAAACTGCGCCACGAGGGACAGCACAAGGTCCTCTACGAGTTTTACCAGGAGCTGATCCGCCTCCGGAACACTTTTCCCGCCCTGAGGTCGCTGAGCAAGGAGACCATGGAGGTCGCCGGCTCCGAGAAAGAAAAAGTGCTGTCCGTCCGGCGCTGGAGTGGTGACCATGAGATTTTCATGGCGCTTCACTTTGGTGATGCCTCTGCCTCAGTCACCCTGGCAGTTCCAGCAGGAGGCTGGGACAAAATCCTCGACTCGGCAGAACAGCGATGGCGGGGAAATGGATCTGCCGTCCCGGAAAAGCTTCTCTCAGAGGGAGAAGTGGCCCTTACGCTGGAACCCAAAGCATTTGTGCTTTTCAGCCGACGCGAGGATGCGTAAAGTTACTCAAGTTCTGGTATGATCTCCTCTGCAACGCGATGCAGGGGCCTACGGGGCTAGCAGGAGGACTGTATGAAAGTGTGGCCGGGGCAATCCTATCCGCTGGGAGCAACCTGGGACGGGGCCGGAGTCAATTTCGCGCTCTTTTCAGAGAACGCCACCGGCGTGGAACTCTGCTTGTTCGCTGGGCTTGATGACCACGAGGAAATCGCTCACATCCAGATAAAGGAACAAACGGACCAGGTCTGGCACGTGTACCTTCCCGAGGTGCGCCCGGGGCAGCTCTACGGGTACAGGGTTCATGGCCCTTATGCACCTAAAGAGGGCCACCGCTTTAATCCGGCAAAGCTCCTCATGGATCCGTACGCCAAGGCCGTGGCCGGGGCCATTAAGTGGAGCGACGCGCTGTTCGCGTACCGGATTGGGGACCCGGCCGAGGACCTCTCCCGTGATGACACAAACAGCGCTCCCTTCATCCCCAAAAGCGTGGTGGTTGACCCTGCATTTTCGTGGGGCGATGATCACCCACCCCGGATCCCCTGGCATAAAACGATCATTTACGAGGTGCACGTGAAGGGGTTTACGGCCCGTCACCCGGATGTGCCACCTGAGTTGCGGGGAACCTATGCTGGCCTGGCTTGCCCGCCGGTGGTCGAATACCTCAAGTCGCTCGGGATCACTGCGGTTGAGCTCATGCCGGTACACCAGTTCGTGGCGGACCGACATCTCGTCGAGCGAGGGCTCACCAACTACTGGGGGTATAACTCGATTGGGTTCTTCACTCCGGAGACGCGCTATGCCAGTTCCGGTGTCCTGGGCCAGCAGGTGGCCGAGTTCAAGACCATGGTCAAGACGCTTCACCGCGAGGGGATCGAGGTGATCCTCGACGTGGTTTACAATCATACCGGGGAGGGGAGCCATCTGGGGCCGACGCTCTGCTTCCGAGGGATCGACAATACGGCGTATTATCGTCTCGTCGCCGACAACCGGCGTTATTACATGGACTACACCGGCTGCGGCAACACCCTGGACATGACTCACCCACACGTCCTTCAGCTTATTATGGACAGCCTGCGGTACTGGGTGGTCGAGATGCACGTGGATGGGTTTCGTTTTGACCTGGCATCAGCCCTGGCGCGAGAGCTCCATGATGTCGATCGGCTCGGCGCGTTCTTCGATATCATTCAACAAGACCCCGTGATCTCCCGCGTAAAACTGATCGCTGAACCCTGGGACCTGGGGGAAGGAGGCTATCAGGTGGGGAATTTCCCGCTACTTTGGGGCGAATGGAACGCCGAGTATCGGGATACGATCCGTCGTTTTTGGAAGGGGGACGGAGGGCAAGTCGCGGGAGTCGGCTTTCGCCTCACGGGGTCGAGCGACCTCTACGCTGGAACCGGACGGCTTCCCCATGCGAGCATCAACTTTGTCACAGCCCATGACGGCTTTACGCTCCACGACCTGGTCAGCTATAACGAAAAACATAACGAGGCCAATGGGGAAGGAAACCAGGACGGCCATAACGAGAACTTGAGCTGGAATTGCGGAGTGGAAGGGCCGACCAACGACCCGGCCATCCTTGCCCTTCGCGAGCGGCAAAAGCGGAATTTTTTGGCCACACTTTTCCTCTCTCAAGGTGTTCAGATGCTTTTGGCCGGTGACGAGATCGGCCGGACACAGCAGGGCAACAACAACGCCTATTGCCAGGATAACGAGCTGTCCTGGCTGGACTGGAAACTGGATGAGAACCAACTGCACTTGCTCGAGTTCACCCGGACATTGATCCGCATGTTCCATCGGCACCCCGTCCTCCGGCGCCGCCACTTTTTCCAAGGGCGGCGGATCCGAGGCTCCGAGGTCAAGGACCTGACCTGGTTCCGATCCGACGGCAAGGAGATGACTGACGAGGACTGGACTAACCCCTTCGCCCGCTCTCTCGGGCTTCGGTTGGCCGGAGACGCGATTGGAGAGGTAGACGAGCGTGGAAATCGGATCATCGACGACACGCTGCTCATCCTGCTGAGCGCCCACGATGAGCCGGTGCCCTTTGTCCTGCCGATCCACACGTCCGAGGTTGGATGGGAGTTGGTCCTGGACACGTGGTATGGCGAGGACAGGCCGCACCCGCTGGTGAGGGGCGGCGAACGATACCAACTGGAGGCGCGCTCACTGGCGCTGTTCTGCCTTCGGGAAGACCGACGGAAAATGACAAGGTAAGAAAGATATGTCCAAGTCCAGGGTGGTCTTCACCATCAAGGAGGAAAAGTAATCCACCATGGAACGGTATGTCTGTATTCATGGCCACTGCTACCAGCCGCCGCGGGAAAACCCGTGGCTCGAGGCGATCGAGCTTCAGGATTCGGCCTACCCGTACCATGACTGGAACGAGCGGATCACGGCTGAGTGTTATGCTCCCAATACTGCCTCGCGCATCCTGGACGGCGAGAAGCGGATTGCACAGATCGTGAACAACTATTCGAAAATCAGCTTTAACTTCGGTTCCACCCTGCTCAGTTGGATGGAGGAAAAAGCGCCGGATGTTTACGAAGCGATTCTGAAGGCCGACCGCGAGAGCCTTGACCGATTCTCAGGCCACGGCTCGGCCTTGGCCCAAGTGTACAACCACATGATCATGCCGTTGGCGAACCGCCGGGACAAATACACCCAGGCGTTCTGGGGGCTGCGGGACTTCCAGCGCCGCTTCGGCCGCATGCCCGAGGGAATGTGGCTTTCGGAGACGGCTGTCGATCTGGAAAGTCTCGATATTCTGGCCGAGTTAGGGATCCGATTCACCATCCTTTCTCCCTATCAGGCAAGTCGAGTGCGGAGAATCGGCGGTCGTGCCTGGCGCGACGTGAGCGGGGCGCGCATCGACCCCACCATGGCCTACGAACAGCGCCTGCCGTCCGGTCGCAAGATCGATCTCTTTTTCTACGACGGCCCGATTTCCCGAGCCGTTGCCTTCGAACGCCTCTTGACGAAAGGCGAGGACTTCGCCCACCGTCTGCTGAGTGCCTTCTCCGACCAACGCACCTGGCCCCAGCTCGCCCACATCGCCACCGATGGCGAAAGCTATGGCCACCACCATGCGCATGGCGACATGGGCTTGACCTATGCGCTCCACTTCATCGAGTCGAACGGTCTGGCGCGCATCACAAATTACGGGGAGTTCCTGGAAAAGCACCCACCCACCCACCAGGTAGAGATCTTTGAGAACACCGCCTGGAGCTGCGCCCATGCGGTCGAGCGCTGGTGGAGGGACTGCGGGTGCAATTCTGGCGGGTACCCAGGATGGAATCAAGCCTGGCGAACTCCACTCCGGAATGCCCTCGACTGGCTGCGGGACACGCTCGCCCCGCAATACGAAGAGCGCGCCCGCAAGTTTTTGAAGGATCCCTGGGCGGCCCGCAACGACTTTATCGCGGTCATCCTCGATCGTTCAGCGGAGAGTGTTGATCAGTTCCTGAGCGAGCACGCCACCCATGAGCTGAACGAGGCGGAAAAGATCACGGTCCTCAAGCTCCTGGAGCTGCAGCGCCACGCCATGCTCATGTACACGAGCTGCGGCTGGTTCTTTGACGAGCTGTCCGGCATCGAGACGGTCCAGGTCATCCAATACGCCGCCCGGGTCGTGCAGCTTGCCCAGGAATTTTTCGGCAACTCGGTCGAACCGCGCTTCCTCGAGCTGCTCGAGAAGGCGAAAAGCAACATCCCCGAGCACCGGGATGGCCGGCACATTTACGAGAACTGGGTCAAGCCGGCCGCGATCGACTGGGAGAAGGTCGGAGCCCACTATGCCGTCAGCTCTGTGTTTGAAGACTACGGGGAAAGAACGCAGATATCTTGCTATGCGATCGACCGGGAGGATTTCCAAAGCGCTGTAGCCGGCAAGGCGAAGTTCGCGGTTGGCCGGGCCCGCGTCACGTCACAGATCACCAGGGAATCGGGCACGCTGAGCTTTGGGGTCTTCCACTTCGGGGACCACAACCTGATTGGCGCCGCCCGGGAATTCCAAGATGAAGAGACGTACCACACGATGGTGCGGGAGGTGGCTAAGGCCTTCTCAATAGGGGAGTTCCCAGAGATGATTCGCCTGCTGGACAGGCACTTTGGCGAGTCGACGTATTCGCTGAGGTCCCTCTTCCGCGACGAGCAGCGCAAGGTCTTGAACCAGATTCTGGACACAACGCTCACGTCGGCCGAGGCCCAATACCGCCAGCTGTACGAGCAGTATGCCCCCCTCATGCGCTTTCTCAATGACCTATACGTCCCCCTGCCCAAGGCCATCCAGACCGCCGCCGAGTTTGTCCTCAACGTGGATCTTCGCCGCGCACTGGAGGATGAGGAACTTGACCTGGACCGGGTTCGTACGCTCTACGACGAAGCCAGGCGCGCGAAGATTGCGCTCGATGAGCCGGGGATCGGATACGCTCTCGGAGAAAAGGTGTTCCGGCTGACTTGGCAGATGCTGGAGGGAATCTTTGCCGACCCCATCGATCTCTCAACGCTACAAAAGCTTGAGGCCGCAGTAGACTTCGTGCGCTCGCTGCCCTTCGAAGTGGATCTGTGGAAGGTGCAGAATCGCTATCATAGGATGCTGCAGACGGCATACCCCCGGTTCCGTGAGAAAGCTGAACAGGGGGACGAAAGCGCTAAGAAATGGGTTGACCATTTTGTCATTCTCGGCGACAAGCTATCGTTCCGGGTGGCTTAAAAAAACAGCCGTTCTACACCTGACGACTCATGGCGCGCACTGGACTTTCGAGGGCAAGGATACGTACACTGGCACCCGGAATACTCGGCGTCTCGAGGGCCCATTTCAGTAGGATGAAGATGGTCGGCATGGAGGCTGAAGAGAGACCAGTAACCACCAAAGTCCTGCTCATCGAAGATAACCCCGGCGACGCAAGGCTGCTGTGCGAGTTCCTGGTGACGGCGGACGGGGCGTCGTTTGAGGTAGAGCAGGCTGACCATCTTTCGACAGCACTCTCCTGTCTCGCTGAAGGCGGGATTGACATCGTCCTCCTTGACCTCGGGCTACCGGACAGCCAGAGTCTCCACTCGTTATCCAAGGTCCGCGCTCAAGCGCCCCACATCCCGGTTGTGGTGCTGACCAGTCGCGATGAAGATGAGCTTGGGCGCGAAGCCGTCCGACACGGAGCGCAAGACTACCTGATCAAGGACACCATTAATGGCGAGTTGCTCGCGCGGTCCATCCGGTATGCCATGGAGCGGAATGAGATGCTCCTCCGATTGGCAGAGATCGAGGAGGCACACGCCCGCAAGGAAGCGCGCCTCCGCAAAGTGATTGAAAGCAGTGCAGACGGCATCATCATCGTGGATAAGAGTGGGATAGTGCGTTTTATCAACCACGCTGCGGAAGCCATGTTGGATCGCCAGGCAGATACCCTGCTCGGTAAAGCATTCGGGTTTCCGATTGTCGGGCGTACAGGGACAGAGATCGAAATCATCCGGAGAGACGGAGAGCCGACGATCGCAGAAATGCGCGCCGTGGATACCGATTGGGAAGGTGAGGCGGCTGATTTGATCTCGCTGCACGCTATCACCGAGCGCAAGCGGGCAGAAGAGATCCTTGCACGCCAGACGGAGGAACTGGCCCGTTCCAATGTGGAACTGGACCAATTCGCCTATGTCGTCTCTCACGATTTGCAGGAACCATTGCGGGCCATCGGTGGATATCTGCGACTCTTACAAAAGCGCAACAAAGGCAGGCTGGATGCGGACTCCGAGAAATACATCACACGTACTGTGGACGCGGCTCTTCGGATGCAGAAACTGATTAATGATCTCCTGGACTATTCACGCGTACACAGCCGTGGCACACCCTTTGAGCCGACGGACTGCAACGCCATTCTGAGCCGTGCACTGGTGCATCTGAGCGATGCAATTGAAGAGAGTGGCGCGGTCGTAGCCGCCGATCCTCTCCCCGTCGTCCATGGTGACGACACCCAACTGACGCAGTTATTCAAGAACCTGATCAGCAACGCCATCAGGTTCTGTGGCGCTGCACCGCCCCGTGTGCACATCTCGGCAGTGCGCAAGGAAGAGGCATGGGTCTTCTCGGTACGCGACAATGGGATTGGCATTGACCCCAAGTACGCCGATCGCATTTTTATTATATTCAAGCGCTTGCACGGCAGGCGGAAGTATCCCGGCACCGGCATCGGCTTGGCCATCTGCAAGAAGATTGTCGAACGCCATCGTGGACGCATCTGGGTGGAGTCTGAACTCGGAAAGGGTTCGACGTTTTACTTCACGGTTCCTGAACAAGGAGGGAGCCCACAATGAGTGGCGAAGACATCGGCAAACCGGTCGAAATTCTGTTGGTCGAAGACAACCCTGACGATATCGAACTGACCCTGGAGGCCTTCAAGGATGCCAGGGTGCGGAACAAGGTGCACGTGGTTGAGGACGGCACCGAGGCCTTGGCATTCTTGCGTAGGGAGGGTAAACATGCCGACGCGCCTCATATAGATGTCATCCTGCTCGATTTGAACCTGCCCGGTAAACACGGGCGGGAGGTGCTCGCGGAGATCAAAGCGGATAAAAAACTGAAGCGCATCCCGGTGATCGTCTTGACCATATCGCAGGCTGAAGAGGATATCCTCAAATCGTACGATCTTGGCGCCAACTCGTATGTTCTCAAGCCGGTGGACCTCGATCAGTTTACGAACGCGGCCAAGTCGATCGAGGGCTTTTGGCTAACCTTTGTAAAGCTCCCACGGGAGTAGGCGCGCGCGATGCCGCCAGGCTCCATTACAGATTTGCCTTTAAAGCCAACCCTCACAACGCCGATTATTGACGTGACGAAGCCGTTACACCTGAACCGGCAGGTCCACATCGATTAGGACGTTGAGGCACTCCTTCCACGATTGGATGGCTGCGGATCGATCAGGGTAGCTGCGAAAACGAGAAGACCATGGCTGTTTCTCTCCCGCAAGATGACATGAGTTCTTTCGAGGCGGTCACCTGGTTTTTCGACCAGGCGGCAACGCGGTTGAAGATTGACGACGAACTCCAAGAGTTGATGCGTCGCCCCTGGCGAGAGCTCACCGTGGAGGTGCCCATCCGTCTAGACAACGGGAGGTTGAAGGTATTTATGGGCTACCGCGTGCAGCACAACGGGGCCCGGGGCCCATACAAAGGTGGCGTGCGCTACCATCCCACGGCCGACCTCGATGAGGTACGTGCCCTGGCTGCCCTCATGAGCTGGAAGACAGCGGTCGTGGAAATCCCTTTCGGTGGCGCAAAAGGTGGGGTGACCTGCGACCCACACGAGCTGAGCCGGGATGAGCTGAATCGCCTGACCCGCCGATATACGCAGAATATCTCCCATCTGCTGGGCGTTGCCCGGGATATCCCCGCGCCCGACCTGGGTACGAATGCCCAGACCATGGCCTGGATCATGGATGCCTACGGCCAGCTCGAGGGGTACAGCCCCGCCATCGTGACGGGTAAGCCCGTAGAGCTGGGGGGTTCCCTAGGACGTGAGGCCGCTACAGGGCGGGGCGCGCTCTATTGCCTGGATGAGTGGGCCCGGCTGACGGCCTATCCCCTGAGGCGAGCCAAGGTGCTGATCCAGGGGTTCGGGCAGGTGGGTTCCTGGGTGGCCATCCTGGGTGGCCAGACTCATCGGGGAGTTGGGGTGCACGGTGGTCGGTGTTTCAGATCTCAGGGGGGGAATCTATAACCCCCAAGGATTAGACATCGCCAAGCTGCTGGACTACTCACGGCATGATGCGTCCGTCGTGGGTTTCCCGGGTGCCGAGGTTGTCAGCGGCGAGGAATTCCTCGAGATTCCCTGTGACATCCTTGTGCCTGCCGCTCTAGGGGGTGTCATTCATAGACGGAACGCCGATCGCATCAAAGCCACAATCATCGTTGAAGGGGCCAACCATCCTACGACTCCGGCCGCAGACATTCTTTTGCGTGAACGAGGTGTGGTGATCCTGCCAGACATCCTGGTGAATGCCGGAGGGGTCGTGGTATCTTACTTCGAGTGGGCTCAGAACATCCAGCAGTTCCGTTGGGAGGAAGCGCGGGTCAACCAGGAGTTATCAAGGATCATGAAGCGGGCCACCCAAGAAGTGATTGAGATAACCCAGCGGGACAACCTGAGCCCTCGGGAGGCCGCTTTTGTCATCGGCGTCGGCCGGGTGGCAAGTGCCATAGGGCTTCGGGGATTCGTGTAAACGGAGATTCTCAGGGTGAGAAGATGAAAGTCCCCATTGCCACGTATCGATTTCAGTTTAATCGAGGTTTCCGCTTTGCGGATGCCCGGACACTCGTGCCGTATCTCCAGGCGCTGGGCATCACGGATCTCTATGCCTCACCCCTCTTCGTGGCACGAAAGGGAAGCACCCATGGATACGATGTCACGGACCCCACGTGCCTGAACCCGGAACTCGGCACGCAGGACGAATTCGAACTGCTGGTCAAAGAACTCAAGCAGCACGGAATGGGGCTCCTCCTTGATATCGTCCCAAATCATATGGCCGCCAGCCCCGAGAACCCGTGGTGGACGGATGTGCTGGAGAACGGCCAGAGTTCCCCGTACGCTTCCTACTTTGATATCGAGTGGCGTGCAGTCAAAGGCAAGCTCGAGGATAAAATCCTCCTCCCGATCCTCGGCGGCCCGTACGGCAGTATCCTCGAAAACCAGGAGCTCGTCTTGGGGCTGGACGAGCACGGCCTCTACGTTCGCTACTACGAGGTACGACTGCCCGTCGAGCCAAAGTCGTACCGGGCCGTCCTCTCTCACCGCTTCAGCGCTTTCGAAGAACGCCTCGGACACAGCCACGAAGCTGTCCAAGGGGCTGCGACCCTCATGGAGGAAATTGAGGCATTACCTGTGGCCACAGCAACTGATCCCAAAGGAATGGAAGAAAGGCATCGAGGAACGGATCACATCAAACACAGGCTCTGGCATCTTTACAATATCTATCCCGAGATCAAATCCTTCTTGGATGAGAATATCAGGATCTTTAACGGCGCAAAGAAGGATCCGAGGAGTTTTGATCTGTTGGACCAGCTGCTCGCCGAGCAGGCCTACCGGATTGCCTTCTGGAGGAGGGCGGCCGAGCATATCACCTATCGGCGCTTCTTCGACATCAGCGACCTGGTCAGCGTTCGGGTGGAGGACCCTGGGGTGTTTGAGGCGACACATGCCTTGATCTTTGAGTTGGTCAAAGCGGGGAAGGTCACAGGCGTAAGGGCTGACCACATTGACGGCCTGTACGACCCGCTGGGGTACCTTTTCGACCTGGAACGTCGCTTTGGCTCGCCCTGTTACGTTCTTGTCGAGAAAATCCTTATCGGGGATGAGACATTACCTGAGGATTGGCCGGTGTGTGGCACGACGGGCTACGATTTTCTCAATGCGTTGAACGGGGTCTTTGTGGATCTGAAGGGAGTCAAGCGTCTCGATGCAATTTACAACAAGTTTATCAGGTCAACGTCCATTTTCTCGGAAGTCGTGTATGCGCAAAAAAAACGCGTGATGGAAAAGCTCTTTCCGGGAGAGATGGATTCGTTGGGACTTCATCTCGGTGTCCTGGCCGAGCAGGACCGGCACGCGCGTGATCTGCCTCCTGTGACGCTTTCACAGGCCCTCGTCGAGGTGACCGCCTGCTTCCCCATCTATCGAGCATATGTCCGAGGCTTCGAATTACGTGCACAGGATCGGCGCCATATCGAACGCGCGGTCGAAGAGGCGAGGCGGCGGAATCCGTCCCTTGACAGTCCTGTCTTCGACTTCTTGCGGCGTCTGTTCCTGCTCGATTGTCCACCCGGCTTGACGGCGGAACAGAAAGACGAGTGGCTTAGCTTTGTGCGGCGATGGCAACAGTTTACCGGCCCGATCATGGCCAAGGGTCTTGAAGATACATCCCTCTACGTGTACAACCGCCTGGTCTCCCTGAACGAAGTGGGGGGAGATCCGGGGGCGCAAAGATTGTCCGTCGACGCGTTTCACCGTCACAACGTGGCGATGCGGGCGCGCTGGCCTTATACGCTCAATGCGACCTCCACGCACGACACGAAGCGAAGCGAAGATGTTCGAGCGCGAATCAGCGTTGTTTCCGAACTCCCTCAGGCGTGGACAAAGTGCCTCAACCGATGGAGTCGGTGGAACCGAGCGAAGAAACGGCAGGTGGATGGAGAGCCGGTCCCGGATACCAACGAAGAGATCCTCTTGTACCAGATCATGCTCGGCGCGTGGCCCTTGGTGACGGCCGAGGTGTCCGAGTTTAAGGAACGCGTTAAATCCTACGTGATTAAAGCGGCCAAAGAGGCGAAGATCCATACCAGCTGGAGGAATCCCAACCCCGAATACGAGCGCGCCCTCATGACCTTTGTGGATGTGATTCTGAAAGCATCGCCTCAGAACAAATTCCTGAATGACTTTCTCGCGTTCCAGAAGAGGATTGCCTTCTACGGGGCTTTCAATGCGCTTGCTCAGGCCCTGTTGAAGATTGGGTCTCCAGGAGTGCCCGACTTCTACCAGGGAACGGAGCTGTGGGATTTCAGCCTGGTCGACCCCGACAACCGGCGCCCCGTGGACTTTACCAAACGGGATCGGTTTCTCACGGATCTGAAAGAGGGTGAAGCCGCTGGCCTGCCAGCCCTCCTCTCCCGGCTGCTTGCGGATTGGGAAAATGGACGGATCAAGCTCTTCGTCACCGCCAAGGCTTTGGACTTCCGAAGGAGCAACAGCGAGCTCTTCCTGGAAGGGGAATACCTTCCGCTTTCCGCCTCAGGCGGGAACCGGGAGCATGTGTGCGCTTTTGCCAGGCGAAAAGGGAGAACCTGGGCACTGTTGGTCGCCCCCCGATTGCTGACAAGACTTGTTGCGCCAGGCACGCTTCCGCAGGGACATCGCGTGTGGAAGAATGCTCGTCTGGTCCTCCCTAGAGAGGCTCCTGAACATTGGCAGAATATCTTTACAGCGAAAGCCGTGAGGACCACCGGGGCGTTGCGGAGGAAGATTTTGCCCCTGAGAAGTGTCTTGCAAGATTTCCCGGTTGCGTTGCTCTACGGGGTTGCATCCTGAGCGGCTATTTCTTGATCAACACAGGCGTCATGTTGAGAACCTGAGCGAGGTGGCTTCGTTACATCGATCCTGGCACACCACGAACGACATCGGACATCGCAAAAAAGGGGGCGCGAGATGCGCGTGCAACTAGGTCCCGGACGGGTGATCATTGAGGGCGTCAAGCCCGAGATTGATGGGGGACGTTTTCCGATCAAGCGGACCGTCGGCGAGAAGGTGGTCGTCGAAGTCGATATTTTTGCCGAAGGGCACGACGTTCTTTCAGGGGTGCTTCTGCACCGTCACGAGACAGACAAGAATTGGACTGAAACCCCACTCGAACCTTTGGTCAATGACCGCTGGCGGGCTGCCTTCGGCGTGACAAAACTCGGACGCTACCATTATACCCTTGAGGGTTGGGTCGATCGTTTCAAAACCTGGCGCCGGGGTCTCGCAAAGAAGATCGAAGCGGGGCAGGATGTATCGCTGGAACTCTTGGTCGGAGCCGGATTAATCGAAGAGGCCAGTAAGCGAGCCTCGGGTGCTGATGCTAAGGAACTCAAGGAGAAGGCGGCCGCCTTGCGGTCGGATCGACCTGCGGAGCAAGCCGCACGAATGCGACTCGCGCTGGCTCAAGACTTGGCCCAACTGATGGATGCGTACCCTGACAGACGGCTTTCCACTCGCTATGAAAAGGAACTTCAGGTCGTCGTGGACCGGGAACGGGCCCGGTTCAGCACCTGGTACGAGATGTTTCCCCGGTCCTGTGCGCGCAAGCCAGGGGCCCACGGCACTTTCAAAGACTGTGAGCAGCGGCTGCCTTATGTCGCAGGCATGGGCTTTGACGTCCTCTATCTCCCGCCCATCCATCCGATTGGCAACACGCACCGCAAGGGAAAAAACAACTCGCCGGTCGCGGGGCCCGATGACCCCGGGAGCCCTTGGGGCATTGGCGGCGAGGAAGGAGGACACAAGGCCGTCCACCCTCAACTCGGAACATTGGATGATTTTCGTCGGTTCGTGACCAAGGCCAAGGAGTACGGTTTGGAAATCGCCTTGGACATTGCCTTCCAGACCTCGCCCGACCACCCATACGTCAAGGAGCATCCAGAGTGGTTCCGCTGGCGCCCCGATGGCACCGTCCAGTACGCGGAAAACCCACCGAAGAAGTACGAGGACATTTACCCTTTAGAGTTTGAAACCGAGCAATGGAGAGAATTGTGGGAGGAGCTCAAGAGTGTCTTTCTCCACTGGATCGACCAGGGGGTGCGGATCTTTCGGGTCGACAATCCCCACACGAAACCGTTTGCCTTCTGGGAGTGGCTCATCGGCGAGATCAAAAAAGATCACCCTGATATCATCTTTCTCGCGGAGGCCTTCACGCGTCCCAAAATGATGTACGAACTGGCCAAGATGGGCTTCACGCAGTCCTACACGTATTTCGCCTGGCGGCATACCAAGTCGGAATTCACGCAATATTTCACCGAGCTCACCCAAACCGACGTCCGGGAGCATTACCGGCCCAATCTGTGGCCGAACACACCCGACATTTTGACGGAGTATCTGCAACTGGGAGGGCGGCCTGCATTCATGACACGGCTGGTGCTGGCGGCTACGCTGGGGGCGAGTTACGGGATCTACGGCCCAGCCTTTGAGCTCTGCGAGAACACCCCCCGCACGCCCGGGAGCGAAGAATATCTCAACTCAGAAAAGTATGAAATTAAGAACTGGGATATCAACCGGGCAGACAGTTTGCGGGAGTTCATTACCCGGGTGAATCGGATCCGGCGGGAGAATCCTGCCCTGCAGAGCAATGAGGGGCTACGGTTTCACGATGTGAATAATGAGCAGCTCATTTGCTACAGCAAGAGTACCGAGGATGGGACGAATGAAATCCTGGTCGTGGTGAACCTCGACCCGCACTACACGCATGTGGGATGGGTGCAGCTGGATCTCGACGCCTTGGGCCTGGATCGAGAACATCCCTACCAGGTACACGACCTGCTCACCGATGCCCGCTATCTCTGGCATGGGCCCCGCAATTACGTGGAGCTGAATCCGAACGCCGTCCCCGCGCATATCTTTCGTGTGCGCCATCGCATCCGGACCGAACGCGACTTCGACTATTACTTATAGAAGTCCCCAGGTCGAGTCCTTCCCGAAGGCACGCGTGTCCGACCGTCCGTGTTCTATCCGAGAACTGGTGCCAAACTACAACTCAGACCAACACGGCAGGCCTCGACACCTTATGTTTTCATGGAGTAAGTAGGCAGTCGCAGGTTCACATCCTGCCTCCGGAACCACGTCCCGTCCAATAAGAGACAAAGGGCCGCCGGGATAATCGGCAGCTTTTCTTTTTTTGTCCCCTTTTCCCGTATCATCTCCCGTTTCTCCTCCTTGATAGAAGGCCCGC